>NZ_JBEYFC010000650.1:0-4286 GCF_040634175.1 Streptomyces sp. NPDC007162 | reverse complement strand
GACCTGCGGCCCACCGGTACCTTCGCCTGCGGCAACGACGACCTCAACCGCCTATATGAGGTGGTCCGTTGGAGCTTCCGGGGCAACGCCGTCGAAACGCCACGCCGAAGATCGAGTTCGGGCCGTTAACCCCAGCGCCGTCGGGCAGACTCGAAGGAAGCCCCGAAAAGCAAACCTCCCGGAAAGAGGGTGAGTCGCGTGGACCGCTGCATCGTCCTGGTGGACGCCGGGTATCTGCTGGGTGCCGCCGCCAGTCTCCTCGCCGGTGAGCCCTCCCGATCCCGGATCACCGTCGACCACGCCGCGCTGATCCAGGCGCTGCGCGAGCGCGCGGAGTCCGACACCGAGCGTCCACTGCTGCGCATCTACTGGTTCGACGGCGCCCCCGACCGCGTTCCCCAGCCGGAGCACCGCCGACTGCGCGTGATGCCCCGGGTGACCGTCCGGCTCGGCGCCCTGACCCGCAGCGACGGACGCTGGGCGCAGAAGGGCGTGGACGCGGCCATGCACGCCGAGCTGACCGAACTGGCCCGCAACCGCGCCTGCTCCGACATCGTCCTGGTGACCGGCGACGGGGACCTGCTGCCGGGCATGATGGCCGCCAAGGAGCACGGGGTCGCCGTACACCTGTGGGCCGTGCAGGCCGCCGACGGCGACTACAACCAGTCCGAGGACCTGGTCGCCGAGGCCGACGAGCGGCGGGTCCTTGACCGCGCGTGGATCACCCAGGCCGTACGGGCCAAGGAGCTGACCGCGGTCTGCGCGCCCTCGCCGGTGCCCCGGCCGGAGATCGCCGCGATCCTCTCCGCGCCGCTGCCCGAGTCGGCGCCGGCCGCAGCGGAGGCGGGCGCCGACGAGGCGGAGCGGGCGCCGGTGGCGGGCGCCGTCGGGAACGGGACGCAGGAGAGGGTGCCCGCGCCGAAGGGGGTGCCCACGCCGAAGGACCTCGCGGCGCTGCGGGCGCCGGGGGCGCAGCCGGTGCACCCGGCGACCACCGCCACGCTGCGGTGGTCCTCCGACAAGGGCTGGGTGGACCGGCCGGGCGCCGTCGCGGAGTCGGCGGAGGCGGCCGCCATGCCGACGCTCGCGCAGCTGACCACGGCGGAGCAGCGGTGGGCCGACCGGGAGGAGGACATCACGACCGTCGGCGGGGATCCGTACGAGGTCGGGCAGGTGTTCGCCCGGCGGTGGATCTCGCGGCTCGGGGACCAGGGGCACCTGCACCGGCTGTCCGGGATGTACCCGCGGATCCCGCACCGGATCGACGGGGAGCTGCTGCGGTACGCGGCGCGGTTCGGGTTGCTCGCGCACAAGGACGACCAGATCGACGAACACGACCGGTACGCCATTCGGGCGGGGTTCTGGAGAGAGTTCGACGTGCCGGCGGGGGCCGGGGAGCACGCGTCCTCGGAGTGAGTGAGGCGCCCCGAAGGCGAGTAAACGTGTGCGACCCCGTAGTCTCGTGCCTTGTGAGAACGCGCGCGGATCGGGCACTTCGGCAACAGGGTGACGTCGTGTGCGCCGTGCGTGGGCTGACCAAGACCTATGCCGCGGTCAAGGGGCGGCGGGGCGCTCCCGGCGTGCCCGAGGTGCGGGCCACCGACGGGGTGGAGCTGGAGGTCCGGCGGGCGGAGATCTTCGGACTGCTCGGGCCGAACGGGGCCGGGAAGTCGACGCTGGTGCGGCAGCTCACGGGGCTGCTGCGGCCCGACTCGGGCGGTGTCGAGATCCTCGGGCACGACATCGTGCGCCATCCGGAGCGGGCGGCGCGGATCCTCGCCTACCTCGGGCAGCAGTCCAGCGCCCTCGACGAGCTGACCGTCTCGCTGGCCGCCGAGACCACCGGGCGGCTGCGCGGCCTCGACGTACGGCAGGCGCGCCGGGAGCGCGACGCCGTGCTGGAGGAGCTGGGGCTGACGCCGATCGCCGGGCGGGCGCTCAAGAAGCTCTCCGGCGGACAGCGTCGGCTGGCCTGTTTCGCCGCCGCGCTGGTCGGGGAGCGGCCGCTGCTCGTCCTGGACGAGCCGACGACCGGGATGGACCCGGTGGCCCGGCGGGCGGTGTGGGCCGCCGTCGACCGGCGGCGCGCCGAGCGGGGCACCACCGTCGTCCTGGTCACCCACAACGTGATCGAGGCGGAGACGGTCCTGGACCGGGTCGCCGTACTGGACCAGGGGCGGGTCATCGCCTGTGACACCCCCGCCGGGCTCAAGGAACGGGTCGCCGACGAGGTGCGGGTCGAGCTGGTGTGGCGGGAGCGGGCGCCGCTGGACGTGCCCGAGGTGGCCGCCCTGCGGGAGCGCGCCGTCGAGTCCGGCCGGCGCTGGACGCTGCGGCTCGCGCCCGAAGAGGCCCGGGCCGCCGTCGCCACGGTGACCGGCGGGGCCGCCTTCGCCGCCCTGGACGACTTCACCCTGGCCACGCCCAGCCTGGAGGACGTCTACCTGGCGCTGGGCGGCGCCGCACGGCAGGGGCTGGTGAAGGCGTGAACGTGGATGCGAGAGTGAACGCGGAGCCGGGCGGACCCGTACGGGAGGACGCGGCGGCCGCATGTGCCGTGGACGCCGCCGGGAAGGCCGCCGCCGTCGGGAAGAGGAGCAGCGCGACGTGAGTGTCGTACCCGCGGAGATCCTGCCGGGCGGTGCCCTGGGCGCGGAGGAGACGGCGCCGGGCGGCGCGGTGGCCGAGCTGGGGCCGCGTGCCCGGCTGTGGCCGTCGCTGATGGCCGTCTACCGGGCGCAGCTGTCCCGGGCCCGGGTGGCGCGTATCCCGCTGCTGTTCGTCGCGACCTTCCAGTCCGTCGGCATCATGATCATGATGCGCGGGGTGGTGGACAGCCAAGGCGAGGCCCAGTCCGTGGTGGCCGGCTCCTCGGTGGTCGTCGTCGCCTTCGTGGCCCTGAACCTGCTGGCGCAGTACTTCGGGCAGCTGCGGGCGAGCGGCGGGCTCGACCACTACGCCACCCTGCCGGTGCCGCCGGCCTCCGTGGTGCTCGGGGCCGCCGCCGCGTACGCCTCCTTCACCGTGCCGGGCACGCTGGTGACGGCCGCCTTCGGGTGCGTGCTGTTCGGGCTGCCGCTGGGGAACCTGTGGATCCTCGTCGCGGTGATCCCGCTCGCCGGGGCCGCCCTGGCCGGACTCGGCGCCGCCTGCGGGCTGCTCGCGCCGCGCCCCGAGCTCGCCACGCTGCTCGGACAGCTGGGCATGTCGGCGGCGCTGCTGCTGGGTGTGCTGCCGCCGGACCGGATGCCGGAGGTCATCCGGTTCGCGCGCGACCTACTGCCGTCGACGTACGGCGTCGAGGCCTACGCCCGTACCTTCGGGGCACGCCCCGACTGGGCCGTCGTCCTCGTCGACCTGGGTGTGTGCGCGGCCGTCGGGGTGGTGTCGCTGGCCGTCGCGACCTGGGCGTACCGAAGGGCCGCCGTCCGGTGACGCGCCGCACAGGACGACCTGGCACGATGTCAGGGTGACCGCACCGTTGACGCCGCCTCCGCCGCCGCACGACCAGTCCTCGCACCAGGCCTGGCAGGTGCCGCCGCCTGCCGGGGAGGCCGCGGGAGAGTCGGGCGAGTACGGACAGGACGGTCCCGGGATGAAGACGGAACTGCGGGAGGCCGCGGTCGTCACGGTCGTACTGGCCGTGAGCGGGGTGCTGCTGGGGCTGCTGTGGCTGTGGCTGGCGCCGCACGTGCCGCTGGTGGGGGACCGCTCCGGCAAGAGCTGGGTGGTCTACCTCAAGGACACCGAGGGCGAGCAGGCGGCCGGCGTGGACGGCACGTTCACGCTGCTGGCGCTGGCCTTCGGGGCCGTGAGCGCGGTGGCGGTGTTCCTGTGGCGGCGGCGCGGCGGCGTGCCGCTGGTGGTGGCGCTGGGCGTCGGCGGGCTGCTCGCGTCGTTGCTGGCGTGGCGGCTGGGGATGTGGCTGGGGCCCCAGCAGGACGTGATCGCGCATGCCAAGGCCGCGGGCAAGGGCGTGACGTTCTCGGCGCCGCTGAAGCTCGGGGCGAAGGGGGCGCTGCTCGCGTGGTCGTTCTCGGCGCTGCTGGTCCAGCTGGGGCTCACGGCGCTGTTCGGCCCCCGCGACCCGGAGCCCCCCTACGAGGAGGGCCCGTACGCGGCCCCGCCGGCTTAGCTCGAAGAAAAAGAACAAGCTTAGGGCCTGTCTGGCAATTCCCGTCTGCCTCGCGACGCCATGCACGCTCCCCCAGCCTCCGGCCGGGTGGACCCCCAGAGCACGCATCTGGCGCCGCGAGGCCGCCCTGCGGGCGACGACGCGAATTGTC
>NZ_JBEYFC010000649.1:0-4295 GCF_040634175.1 Streptomyces sp. NPDC007162 | reverse complement strand
GGGGCCTTTCCAAGATGTGCACTCGGCAGGATTCGAACCTGCAACCTTCTGATCCGTAGTCAGATGCTCTATCCGTTAAGCTACGAGTGCTTGTTGTTCTGTTTTTCTGTCTTCGGTCCTGGCCCTTCCGGGCCGCTCTCGGCGACAGGAAGAACATTACATGACTGCCGCCGCCATGTGAAATCCGTTCCGCGTACCCCTTGTGACCTGCGAAAACATGGTCAGCGGCGGGGTGTGGACCCTGGATGCACCGAAGCCCCGGTCCAGGTGGACCGGGGCTTCGGTGATCAGGTGGCGGAGGCGGAGGGATTTGAACCCTCGATGGGCTTTAAGGCCCAAACCGCATTAGCAGTGCGGCGCCATAGACCGGACTAGGCGACGCCTCCAGCACAGCCGCCCGCGTGAGCGCGAGTGGTGCGTGCAGATGATGACACAGTCGAGCGTGCTGTCACCAATCGACTCCCACGGTACTAGGCAGCCGGGGCGCAGGGCAAAGGCCTTTCGTCGGCGGGGCGCCGCGCAACGTCCGGGCGGGCGGCGCGTTGGGCAGGGCATGGCCCACTTCACCGTGCGGGGCGCCCTCGGGGCCGTCGCCGCCGTCCTCGGATCCGTCCCGGTGCTGCCCGCGCCCGCCTCCGCCGCCGTACCGGGCGACCATCTCACCGTCACCGTGCGGCACGCCGGGGACGGGCGGGACGGGACGTACGAACTGTTCTGTCACCCCGGCGCCGGCAGTCACCCGGACGTGGAAGGCGCGTGCCAGGCGCTTGACCGGAACACCCGCTGGGGCCGGGACACCTTCGCCCCGGTCGCCCCGGGCACCGCCTGCACCATGATCTACGGCGGCCCCGCCACCGCCCGTGTGACCGGCATCTGGGCCGGCCGCCCCGTCGACGCGACGTACGACCGCAGCAACGGCTGCGAGATCGGGCGCTGGAACCACCTGGTGCCGCTCCTGCCCGACCTGGGGCCGTGAACCCACGACGCACGCCCCGCCCCCCGTAAAGGTCCCGCGAAGGTATGGCGGACGTGAGACACGTCGGTCACATGTTCGCCGTCACTTCGTCGTGCGACCTCCCTCTCATCCGGCGCCGTGACCGGAACCGGTGCCTTTAGACTCCCTCGCGTGACACGTCGCGGGCCGGTTGGCAAGATGGCCCGAGCGGTCGGCAAGGTGCGGTAACAGGGAGGAAGCGTCTCGTGAGCAGCAGGCCATCCCGAGGCGCTGCTCGCCTCGCAGCCATACTGGACGCGCTGCCGGACGCGTTGGTGCTGGTCAACGCCAACGGAACCGTCGTCAACGCGAACACCATCGCCCTGGAGGCCTTCGAGGCGCCGGGGACGGCACTGGTCGGGCGCGGGCTGCTCGATCTGCTCCCGGAGTTCGACTCGCGGCTCATCCCGGGCTCGATGCGGCGCCCCGACCACATGGATCCGCGCGGCCGGACCAAGCCGACCCGGATGGTGGCGCGGCGGACCGACGGCACGGAGTTCCCGGTCGAGGTCACCAGCGCCAACCTGGAGAACGGCCAGCAGGCGTACGACGGTTACGGCTACAGCGGCGACGAGCTGCTGATGATCGTCGTACGCGACCTGACCGGCACCGTCGACACCGAGGCCGAGCTGGCGCGTTCGCAGCGGCAGACCGAGATGATCCTGCGCGCCGCGAGCGAGGGTGTCGTGGGGACGGACACGGACGGACGGATCGTCCTCGTCAACCCGGCCGCCGCCCAGATACTGGGTTACCGGGCCGGTGAGCTCGGCGGCAAGGAGCTGCACAACCTCGTGCTGCACTCGCGCGCCGACGGCTCGCCGTTCCCGTACGCCGAGTCGCCGCTCGCCGACACCCTGCGCTCCGGACGCAAGCACCGGGTGCGCGGGCAGGTGCTGTGGGCCAAGGGCGACAAGAGGGTGCCGGTCGACCTGACGACCGCGCCGGTGCGCGACGGCGACCAGCTCGTCGGCGCCGTGATGACCTTCACCGACCGGCGGCCGTACGACACCGTCGTCGACGAGAAGGCCGCCCTGGAGAAGGCGCACGCCGAGGAGCTGGAGAAGCTCTCCGAGGAGCACGCCTCCGACCTGACCGCGCTGCGCCAGAAGCACGTCACCGAGGTGGAGGAGCTGCGCGAGCGGCACGCCGAGGAACTGGCGGCGGGCGAGGACCGGTACGCGGCCCTCGGCGAACGCGAGAAGGACCGTTACGAGGCCCTGCACGGACGCCACGAGCAGCTGCTGACCCTGCTCGCGCAGTCGCTGCGCGGCCCGCTCGACGAGCTGCGCCGCGAACTGGCCACGCTCGCCGCCGACGACGCCGGGCAACTGTGGCCCGAGGCCAACCAGGTGCTCCACCACCTTTCGGCCGGCTACTCGCGGATCACCCAGCTCATCGACAACGTGCTCGGCTACCAGCGGCTGGACGCGGGCACCGAGGACATCACCCGTACGAAGGTCATGCTGGACGCCGTCGTCGCCGCCGGTGTGGACGGGGCGGTGGAGCTGATCGGCCCCGGTCGGGTGCAGTTCGCCGTGCACGCGCCGCCCATCGAGGCCGAGGTGGACCCGCAGCGGCTGGCCGTCGCGCTCGCGCACCTCATCGCGGACGTGGCCGGCGTCGACGCGACCGGCAACTCGCCCGTCTCGGCCGGCGGCTACATGGACAACACCGTCGTCGTCGCGGCCGCCCAGCGCGGCGAGGTCGTCCGGATCGAGGTGCGCGGGCCGTACACCGGGGGAGACCCGGTGCACGAGCCGATCGTGCGGGGGATCGTGCGTGCGCACGGCGGGGTGCTCCAGACCCACGAGGTGCCCGGCATGAGCGGCAGCGCGTTCGTGCTGGAGGTGCCGATCGGCGGTGGCGCCGGAGCCGTCGCCCCGCCGCCCGGCAGCGAGGTGGCCATGCTGCCCGCCGCCGACGAGACCGGTGCCGCCGGCCGGCGGCGGGCCCGGCGGTCCTCCGTGGACGCCTTCCTGGAGAGCGACGTCCCCGGGGAGGCCGGGGAAGGTGAGGCCCCGGGGGTGCCGACCGGACGGCGGCGCAGGCGTGCCGCCGAGGCGATGGAGCAGGGGAGCGGGCCCGCCGCGCTGGAGAGCGCGGAGCCGGCATCCGGCGGGACCGGACGGCGGCGCGGGCGTCCGGCCGACGGTGATGCCGGGGTGGCCGCTGAGGGTGCTGTGGTGACGGCGGCCGAGCAGGGGGCCGGTACGGCTGCCTCCGGTACGGGTCTGGGCGGGACGGTTCCGCCGCAGGGTGTGCCCGCGCCCGCTCCGGGGCGTCGCGGCCGGCAGGACTCCGACGAACCGCAGGCACTGCCGCCGGCGCTGCCCCCTGCCGGGCAGACCACCGAGGAGCAGCCGAGCGGACGCCGGCGCCGGGCGCTGGCCGCGGCCGCTGAGCGGGCCGAGCAGCAGGCGGCGCAGCAGGCCGGCCCCCGGCCGGTCTTCGCACTGCCGCCCGCCGAGGCCGACCGTGCCCCCGAGCCGACCGGCACGGCGGGCGACGAGGGCCGGCACGACGCCGCGGCGCACCCCCAGGACGAGGACCACACCCCGCCGCAGCCCCACCCCACCAGCGCACCGACCGGCCGCCGACGCCGCGCCGTGGGCCAGCCGACGGAGGCGGGGGCCGGGGCCGGGGTCGGGACGGGGCTGCCGGGAATGCCGGAGATGCCGAGTGCACAAGAGGTGCCGGGGGTGCCTGGTGCGCCCGGAGTGCCCGGCGCACCAGGAGTACCCGGGGTGCCTGGAGTGCCTGGAGTGCAGGCCGTACCGACGGTGCCCGCGCAGGCGGTGGCGCCCGGGCAGCCGGTTCCCGCCGGGCCGCAGGCCGTACCGCCCGCGCAGCAGGTTCCCGCCGGTCAACCCGTTCCCACCGGGCAGCCCGGACAGGGCATTCCGGCCCAGGCCGGGCCTGCCGGACAGGTCGCCGTGCCGACCGGTCTGCCCCTCGGCCAGGCGGTTACCGGGCAGCAGCCGGGCCAGCCGGTGCCCCCGGTGCAGGCAGGCCAGCCCGGCCAGCCGGTTCCGGCGGTGCCGCCCGGGCTGCCGGGTGCGGCCCCCGTGGCGGCGCAGGCGCAGGTGCAGGCCCAGCCGCAGAGCGCCGCGCCGGTGATCCCGGGCCAACCGGTCCCAGGCCAGCCGGCAGTCGTACAGCCCGGGCAGCAGCCCGTACCGCCCGCGCAGCCCGCCCCGGCTGCCGAGGACCCCCCGGTCCCCGCCCAGCCGCTTCCCGCGGAGGCCGCGCCCGCTTCCGTACCGCAGCAGTGGCCGGGCGCCGACGACGCGCCCGCCGCCCC
>NZ_JBEYFC010000648.1:0-4299 GCF_040634175.1 Streptomyces sp. NPDC007162 | reverse complement strand
GTTCGGCGTCGGTGGCGGAGAGGAGGAGCCGGGGGTCGCGGCGGCGGAGGCCGGCGAGGAGGTCGAGGGCTGTGCCGAGGAGCGCGGGGGAGGTGTGGAGGGCTGCGACAGGGCGTCCAGCCGGGACCTCAGCGGGACCGCCGCCAGGAGATCGAGCTCTCCGAACAGCGTCACCACGGTCGTCCCGTCGACGGTGCGTACGGTGTGGGTGACCGCCGGCCGCGGCTGTTTCTCCGACATAGTCGGATCAAAGCCCCGGAGGCGGACGCCGCGGAAGGGCCGAACGGTCCCCGATCCGCGGACCCGACAGGCCCTCCGCGGTCCGCACCGGTGCCCCGGACGACGGCCCCACCCGCCCGGGTGAGTGGCCCGACCGGCCCAAGCCGGTCTCCCGCGTGCGGAGCAGGCTGGACGTGCGGGGCAAACCCGGTGCCCGGAAGACGGCAGGCCGCGTACCGACAGCCGCCACCTCGCCACCGGGCTCCGGCTCCGCGGCCGACCGAGTGGGATGAGGAGCGTCATGAAGGGATTCGTGTTCCACGGACCCGGGCAGTCCGCCTGGGAAGAGGTCCCGGACCCGGCCGTCAAGGAGCCCACCGACGCGATCGTGCGCGTCGTGGCCGTCACCATCTGCGGCACGGACCTGCACATCCTCAAGGGCGACGTGCCCGAGGTGCAGCCGGGCACGGTCCTCGGCCACGAGGCCGTCGGCGAGATCGTCGAGGTGGGCAGCGACGTACGGACCGTACGCCCCGGCGACCGGGTACTGATCTCCTGCATCAGTTCCTGCGGGCGCTGCTCCTACTGCCGGGAGCGGATGTACGGCCAGTGCCGCGGCGGCGGAGGCTGGATCCTCGGCCACCTCGTCGACGGCACCCAGGCCGAGTACGTCCGCGTCCCCTTCGCGGACCTGTCGGTCCACGCGCTGCCCGCCACTCTCCACAGCAACGACGCCGTCCTGTTCGCGGACATCTTCCCGACCTCCTACGAGGTGGGCGTCCTCAACGGGCACGTCCGCCCCGGCGACACCGTGGCCGTCGTCGGCGCCGGGCCCATCGGACTCGCCGCGATCGCCACGGCCCGGCTGTTCTCGCCGGAGCGGATCATCGCGGTGGACCTGGCCCCGGCCCGGCTGGAGGCCGCTCACCGGTTCGGTGCCGACGCGGTGGCCGACGTCCATGAAGCGCCCCGGCAACTGGTCGCCGACCTGACCGACGGCCTGGGCGCCGACGTCGTCATCGAGGCGGTGGGCGTGCCGGAGAGCTTCGAGCTGTGCACACGCATGGTCCGGCCCGGCGGGCACGTCGCCAACATCGGCGTGCACGGCAGGCCGGCGACCCTGCACCTCGAAGACCTGTGGAGCAGGAACGTCACCGTCACCACCGGCCTGGTCGACACCCACTCCACCCCCACCCTGCTGCGGATGGCGGCCGCCGGCCGGCTGCCCACCACACAGCTCGTCACCCACACCTTCCCGCTCGACCGCATGGCGGAGGCCTACGAGGTCTTCGCCCACGCCGGCACCACTGGCGCCCTCAAGGTCGTGCTGGGGGAGGAGCAGCACGAGGCCGTCGCCGTGCGCACAGTCTGACGAAAGGACGTGACGGCCATGCCCGAAGGGACCCGGCACGGCACCGGACAGGACGGCACGACACGGCACGACACCGGGACCACGGTGGAACGCCCCCGCGGCGACCTGGGCCGCCGGCTCGCCGCCCGGCGCGCCCAACTCGGCCTGACCCGTCAGGAGACGGCCGCCCGGGCGGGCATGGCGTCCAGCTACCTGAAGCACCTGGAGGAGCACCCCTGCGCCAGTCCGAGCAGGGGCACCGTCCTCAGCCTCGCCGCAGCGCTGCAGACAACGGTGCCGCAGCTCACCGGGGGCAGCGCCGACCTGCCGCCCGGCCCGGAACAAGCCGCCCCCGACGCCGGACTCACGGAACTGGGACCAGCGGAGTGCACAGCACTGCTGGGCACCCACGGCATCGGCAGAATCGCCCTGCCGACCGCTTCCGGGCCGGTCGTGGTGCCGGTCAACTACAGCGTCGTCGACGGTGCGATCGTCTTCCGGACCGCCTCCGGCACGACACCGTCCCTGGCCGCCGGTCACCAGGTGGCCTTCGAGGTCGACCGCATCGACGACGCGTTCAGCACCGGCTGGAGCGTGCTGGTCCGCGGCGAGGCCCGCGTCGTCACCTCACCGGACGAGACGCGCCGCCTCGACGAGCAGGCGTACAGCGCACCGTGGGCCGGCGGACACCGCGACCTCTGGATGTGCGTCCAGCCGGGCACGGTCACCGGACGCCGGATCACCGCGTGACGTCCTGGCCCGGCGCCGGGGCCGTCCGGTCGCCCGGTGTGCGCGCCCACCTCGGCGTCCTGGTGGGTTACCCGCCGTCCGCGAAGGCCGGTAGCGTGACCCACCGAACGGAGCGGCCGGTGTCAGCCCGCCCCGAGACCGAGGAGACGCTGGTGGGAAGCCCCGAGGAGGCGCGCGTACGGCTGCCGCAGCTGAGGCTGGACGAGCTGCTGGAGGAGCTGCAGGCGCGGTTGGACGCGGCCCGCGGCACGCGGGACCGGGTGCACAGCCTGCTGGAGGCGGTGCTCTCGGTCGGGCGGGAGCTGGACCTGGAGCAGGCGCTGCGCGGCATCGTCGAGGCGGCCGCGGCCCTGGTCGACGCCGAGTACGCGGCACTGGGCGTCATCGGTCCGGACGGCACGCGGCTGTCCGCGTTCCACACGGTCGGAGTCACCGAGGAGCAGATCGGCCGGATCGGCCCGTACCCGGAGGGCCACGGCATCCTCGGTGAACTGATCCGCCACCCCGAGCCGCTGCGCCTGGCGAAGATCTCCGATCACCCCGCCTCGTACGGCTTCCCGCCCGGCCACCCGCCGATGAACACCTTCCTCGGTGTTCCCATCAGAGTCCGCGAGCAGGTCTTCGGCAACCTCTACCTCACCGAGAAGCGCGGCGGGACACAGTTCGACGAGGAGGACGTGGCGGTGATCTCCACCCTCGCGGTCGCGGCGGGCGTCGCCATCGACAACGCCCGCCTGTACGAGGAGTCCCGGCTGCGGGAGCGCTGGCTGCGGACCAACGCGGAGATCACCCACAGCCTGATGTCGGGCGGCGGCCGTGCCGAGGTGCTCGGCCTGATCGCGGAACGGGCCGCCGAGATCACCGGGTCGGCGCTGGCCGCGGTGGCGTTGCCGGTGGCGGGCACCGGATCGCTCACCGTGGAGATCGCCGTCGGACTGGACGCCGAGGCGCACCGGGGGCTGGTGCTTCCCCTGGAGAGCACCCTGATGGGCCTCGCCTTCTCCGGGGCCGCCCCGGCCGTCAGCGACGACGTGTCCCAGGACGCCCGCATCTCGCAGGAGCCTCCCCGCTTCCAGGGGCTCGGCCCCGCCGTGGGCGTTCCCATCGGCACCGGTGAGGACGGTGTCCGGGGTGTGCTCCTGCTGTCGCGGGAGGCCGGGCGTCCGGTGTTCACGGCGACCGAGAGCGAGACCCTCCAGGACTTCGCGGCCCAGGCGGCGGTCGCGATGGAGCTGGCGGAACGGCGGCAGGACGCAGCGGAGGTCGCGGTGCTCAAGGACCGCGACCGCATCGCCCGCGACCTGCACGACCTCGCGATCCAACGCCTGTTCGCGACGGGGATGACTCTGCAGAGCGCGGGCCGGTTCATCGAGCACACGGAGGCGGCCGAACGCGTGGCGCGCGCCGTGGACGACCTGGACGAGACCATCAAGATCATCAGGTCGACCATCTTCGGCCTGCGGGCCCGGGAGGACGGGGCCGGGACCGGGCTGCGGGCCCGTACCGTACGGGTGGCGGGAGAGGCGGCGCAGGTCCTCGGCTTCGCCCCGAGCGTCCGCATGGAGGGGCTGCTCGACACCGACGTGCCCAGAGAGACGGCCGACCACGTGACAGCCGTCCTCTCCGAGTCCCTCACCAACGTCGCCCGGCACGCCCACGCCGACCGCGTGGACGTGAGCCTGTCCACCGACGGCCACGAACTGCTGCTGACGGTCCGGGACAACGGTGTGGGCATCCCGGCGGGCGGCCGGCGCAGCGGGCTGCACAACATGGCGGAGCGGGCGGAGCAGTTGGGCGGCCGACTGGACTGGGACTGCCCGCCGGCCGGCGGTACGGCACTGCGGTGGCGGGTACCGGTCAGGCAGGCCTAGTGCCGCGGCAGGCACGGCGGTGGGGTAGCAACCGGGTACCGCGATGCGCTTGGACCCCTCCAGCGCGGCGCGGGCACCCGGCAGTTCGGGGAGCCCGTAGGGCCAGGT
>NZ_JBEYFC010000647.1:0-4310 GCF_040634175.1 Streptomyces sp. NPDC007162 | reverse complement strand
GTCGTCGAGTCGCGGTCACCGCGGCGATGCCCGGGGTGGCGCGCAGGGTGCGCGCCACGCGGTCGGCGGAGGCGGCGTCGGCGACGACCACCACGGGGGTGCCCGCGCCGGCCGGGAAGTGCCGGGCCAGGGTCTGCTGGGCGGCGACGGACGGCACATGGCGCACGAACGTCTCGTCGAGCGGCACGCCGCGCGAGTCCAGGGTGAGGGCGCCCGCCGAGCAGACGAGCAGTCCGGTCAGGGCGAGCGCCCACACCCGGCGCGGCGCCCGGTCGACCAGGTGGGCGACGCGCCGCCACAGCCCGGTCGCGACGGCCCCGCTCTCGGGCCTGGCCGGCCAGTACGCGCGGCGGCCGAGGAGGGCCAGGACGGCCGGCAGGAAGGTGAGCGCGCTCAGGGCGGCGCAGGCGATGCCGACGGCGCCGACCGGTCCGAGTGCCCGGTTGTTGGTGAGGTCGCTCAGCAGCAGCGCGATCAGACCGAGGGCGACGGTCCCCGCGCTGGCCAGCACGGCCGGGGCCGAGCGGCGCAGGGCGGCGCGGGCGGCGTCGTGCCGGTCGCGGCCCGCGGCCAGCTCCTCCCGGCAGCGGGCGGTGACCAGCAGCGCGTAGTCCGTCGCGGCGCCGATGACGAGGATCGAGAGGATGCCCTGCACCTGGCCGTCGACGCGCACCAGGCCGTGGTCGGCCAGGGCGTAGACGACGGCACACGCGAGGCCCAGGGAGAACACCGCGCCGAGGATGACGACCAGCGGCAGCAGCAGGGAGCGGTAGACCAGCAGCAGGATGACGAGCACCGCGGCCAGGGCGACCGCGAGCAGCACCCCGTCGATGCCCGAGAAGGCGTCCGCGAGGTCGGCCTGGGTGGCGGCGGGGCCGGCGAGCTGCACCCGGGTGCCGGGGATCGCGGCCGCCGTCCGCACCCGTTCCAGGGTGGGTGCGAGCCGGTCGCCGAGGTCGGGGCGCAGGGGCACGACGGCCTGGAGCGCGGCGCGGTCCCGGGAGAGGAGAGCGGGCGAAGGGGATCCGGCGGTGCCGGGTGTGCCGGCGAGCGCGGCGACCGCCGCGGTGGCCGGGCGCTGCTCGCCGCTGACGGCCGCCCCGCCGTCGGCGGTCCAGACCACGACGACCGGCAGGGTCTCGCGCTGCCGGAAGGCGGCCTGCTCGCGCAGGACCCGCGTGGACTCGGCGCTCCGTGGCAGGAAGGCGGCCTGGTCGTCGGTGGCCACTTCGCCCAGCCGTCCGGCGAAGGGACCCAGCAGACCCCCGAGCACCAGCCAGACGGCGACCACGGCGAACGGGACGAGCCCGCGGGTGCGGTGGCGGGACGGGGGTGTCATGCGACTCCTGGGGGCGTGGGACAAGGGAGGACTCCTGGGCAGAAAGCTCGACGATAAACAATCTCAATGATTGAGCAATGCCGATGGACGGCATGTGTCACCCTTGCTTCTCCGCGCGCCGAAGGATCGGATGCAGCCCTCAGCGGCCGGCCGCGGACTCCCCGGGTACCTCGGCCAGGATGTCGTTCAGCTCCGTCAGGAACCGCAGGGCCACGGCCAGTTCGCGTTCGTCGAAGTCCGCCCCGGCCCGGCGCACGGCGTCGGCGAGGGGCCGGAAGTGGGTACGGGCGGCGGCGCGGGCGTCGGCGACGTACTGGAGGTGCACCACCCTGCGGTCGGCGTCCTCGCGCACCCGGCGGACGTGTCCGGCGCGCTCCAGCCGGTCCACGCAGGCGGTGACCGCGCCCGAGGTGAGGCCGAGCAGCGCGCGCAGCCGGGTGGGCGTCATGGGCTCGGGGGCGTCGAGGATGGCGGCCAGCGCCTGCACGTCGGTGGCGTGCAGGTTCTGCCGGGCCGCGTACTGCTGGATGACCCGGCCGACCTCGCCGTGCATGCGACGCAACTGCACCGCGAAGGCCGACAGGTCGCCCGGGAAGGCGGGGAGGTCTCCGGGGGCCGCGTGCCCCCCGTTCGTCTCCGTGCTCACCGGCGCATCGTACCGGGGTACTCGTGGATCACGCCCGGACCGCATCCGCGGGCGGCGCGACGGCCGAAGACCCGGGTACGAGGAGGAGTCATGGAGACGACGGCGCAACGCCCCCTGTGCCTGGTGACCGGGGCCAGCGGCTACATCGGCGGGCGGCTCGTGCCCGAGCTGCTGGCCGCCGGATACCGGGTGCGCTGCCTGGCCCGCTCCCCCGGGAAACTGCGCGACCACCCGTGGGCCGGGGAGGTGGAGGTGGTCCAGGGGGACGTCACCGACCCCGTCACGGTCGGTGCCGCCATGCGGGAGGTCGCCGTCGCCTACTACCTGGTGCACGCGCTCGGCACCGGACACGGCTTCGAGGACACCGACCGGCAGGGCGCGCACGTCTTCGGCACGCAGGCCGCCCGCGCCGGCGTGCGCCGCATCGTCTACCTCGGCGGGCTGACCCCGGCCGGGGTGCCCGAGCGGGAGCTGTCACCCCATCTGCGCTCCCGCTCCGAGGTCGGGCGCATCCTGCTGGCGAGCGGGGTGCCCACCACGGTGCTGCG
This sequence comes from Streptomyces sp. NPDC007162, assembly GCF_040634175.1. Lineage (NCBI taxonomy): Bacteria > Bacillati > Actinomycetota > Actinomycetes > Kitasatosporales > Streptomycetaceae > Streptomyces > Streptomyces sp. NPDC007162. The sequence continues at coordinate 1,777 of NZ_JBEYFC010000647.1, read as the reverse complement.
CGCCGCCGTCATCATCGGGTCCGGCTCGGCCTCCTTCGAGATGCTGCGCTACCTGACCGAGCGGCTGCCGGTGATGGTCACGCCCAGCTGGGTGCGCACCCGCATCCAGCCGGCCGCGGTCCGGGACGTGCTGCGCCTGCTGGTGGGCAGCGCCCGGATGCCCGCGGACGTGAACCGCGCCTTCGACATCGGCGGGCCCGACGTGCTGACGTACCGCGACATGATGCTGCGCTACGCGGCGGTCGCCGGGCTGCCCCGGCGCGTGATCGTGCCGGTGCCGGTGCTCACCCCCCGCCTGTCCGGCCTCTGGGTCGGCCTGGTTACCCCGGTCCCCGCGTCCATCGCCCGGCCGCTTGCGGAGTCACTGCGGCACGAGGTGGTGTGCCGGGAGAACGACATCACCCGCTACGTGCCCGACCCGCCCGGCCACCCCATCGGTTTCGACGACGCGGTACGGCTGGCGCTCAAGCGCGTGCAGGACGCCGAGGTCGCGACCCGCTGGTCCTCCGCCTCGGTACCCGGCGCCCCCAGCGACCCGCTGCCCACCGACCCCGCCTGGGCGGGCGGAAGCCTCTACACCGACCTGCGGGAACGTCCGGTCGACGCTTCGCGCGAGGCGCTGTGGCGGGTGATCGAGGGCGTCGGCGGGGAGAACGGCTGGTACTCCTTCCCGCTGGCCTGGTCCGTGCGGGGGATCGCCGACCGGCTCGTGGGAGGGGTCGGGCTGCGCCGCGGGCGCCGGGACGCGCACCGGCTGCGGGTGGGCGACTCGGTGGACTTCTGGCGGGTGGAGGAGATCGAGCCGGGCAGGCTGCTGCGGCTGCGCGCGGAGATGCGGCTGCCCGGGCCGGCCTGGCTGGAGATGCACGCCGACACCGACGACACCGGCCGCACCCGCTACCGCCAGCGCGCCCTGTTCCACCCGCACGGCCTGCTCGGCCACGCCTACTGGTGGAGCGTGTCCCCCTTCCACTCCGTCGTCTTCGGCGGCATGGCCCGCAACATCACCCGCGCCGCCGAGGCCGAGGACCGCCACGCCCCGCCCGGCACGGCCCCCTCGACCGGCGCCTCGACTCCGCCCCCACTCCGACAGGCCCGCTGAAACCCGAGCACGGCCGCTCCGACGATCACCGAGCCGTGGCCCGTGAGCGTGGTCCGGTCAGTGCCCCGGCTGCCGGTCAGTGGCGGTCCGCCTCCACCGGCCACGCCCGGTACTGCCGCCTGCCGTAGACCAGCGGCTGCCGGTCCGGCAACGAGGTGACCCTCAGGACGCTGCCGAAGATCACGAGGTGGTCCCCGCTGCGGTGCTCGTCACTGACCTGGCAGTCCGCGATGGCGTGTGCGTCGTGCAGGAGATGGGGGCCGGCGGTGTGCGGGTCGCCGGCGTCGTACTCCCAGCGCACGCGGTCGAAACGATCGGGCGCGCCCGACGCGAACAATTCGGCGACCGACTGGGCATCACCACCGAGCAGGTTCACCGCGAACCGGCCGGTGTCCAGGACCGAGCGCAGGGTGGGGCTGCCGCTGCGCAGGCATACCAGCAGGACGGGCGGGTTCAGCGTGACACTGCACACCGAGGAGATGGTCATCCCGCGGGGCGTGCCGTCGGGGTCGGTCGTGGTGAGGACAGCGACCCCGGTGGGGAAGCCGCTCATCATGGCGCGCTGGCCCTCGGCGACGGACGCCGGGGCCGCCGGCCGTGCGGATGCGTTGAGTCGGATGAGGTCGGTCACGAGGTGCAGCTCCCTGGGACGACGGACGCGGCGCCGCGGCGGCC
>NZ_JBEYFC010000646.1:0-4314 GCF_040634175.1 Streptomyces sp. NPDC007162 | reverse complement strand
AGTTCGTGATGTTGCCGGTGGCGAAGAGGGCCTTCCAGGCCTGGCCCGTCCAGTGCTTCGGCAGCCAGTGCGTCGGTACGTCGACGGCCTCCGTCTCCGACTTGAGGGAGGTGAACAGTCCCCACAGGAGGGGGGCGAGGAAGACCGCGGAGACGGCCGTGCCGAGGAGGGTGAGGACGATCTGGCTGGGGGTCCATGCCCTGCGGGGCTTCACGGGTGCGGCGGTCGTCATCGGGCTGCCTCCTCGGTGCGGTTGCGCAGCAGCCACATCCTCGCGAGGGCGACGGCGGCGATGATCACGAAGAAGATGATGGAGATGGCGGAGGCGTAGCCCACGCGGTAGCTGGTGAAGCCCTCTTCGAGGGTGTACTGGACGAAGGTGCGGGTCGAGTTCTCCGGTCCCGGGCCGAAGTCCATCATCACCACGGCCTGGTCGAAGACCTGGAGCGAGGCGAGGATCTGCAGGGCGATCACCAGGCCGGTGATGTTGCGGAGCATCGGCAGGGTGATGTGGACCATGCGGTGCCAGGCGTTCGCGCCGTCCAGCTTCGCGGCCTCGTAGAGGTGGGCGGGGATGGACTGGAGGGCGGCGAGGTAGAGCAGGAAACTGAATCCGACGGTCCACCAGAGGGTCTCGATGACGATGGCGAGCATCGCGTACGACTTGTCGGTCAGCCAGGGCGTGTCGCCGCCGAACACGTGGTTGATCATCCCGGTGCCGGGGTTGAACAACCACTGCCAGAGGTTGCCTGCGACCGTGGACGGCAGCAGGAAGGGCGCGAAGAAGCACAGGCGCCACAGCCACTTCCCGCGCTCGATGTGGTGGGCGAGCATCGCGAGGAGGAAGGCGAGGACCGTGATACAGGGCACGACCAGCAGCGTGAAGTACGCGCTGTGGCCGAGGGCGTCCCACATCAGGGGATCCCTGAGGGCCTCGCGGTAGTTGTCGAGGCCGATGAAGTTCGCGCCGGCGCCGGTGATGTTGGCGTCCGTGAGGCTGAGGTAGACGCCGCGCAGCAGCGGCCAGATCACGAAGAGGGTGAAGAGGAGGAGGAAGGGGGCGACGAACCAGCCGCCGTGCTGGAAGCCCTGTCTGCGGCGGAGGGTGGCGCTCGCGGCGGCGGCCTTGGTGCGGGCCGGTGCGAGGACTGTCTCTGCGGTCGTCATGCGGCCGTACCTCCCTGCGCGGCGGTCCTGCCGTCCATGGGGTTCTTCATCGCGAGCAGCGTGGCGAGTTCCTTCTTCATCCGGCCGGCCGCGGCGTCGGGTTTCGCCGAGCCCACGGTCGAGGAGACGACGATCGGGCCGACGCGCTGGGCGAGGATGCCGGTGGAGCCCGCGAACCACACCTTGGGCTCGTTGGCCTGGTGGTTCATCGCCGACACATACTCGTTCTGCGGGTAGAGCTTCTGGTACGCCGGGGTGGACAGCGTCGGCAGGTAGGCGGGGATGTGGCCGCCGGCCGCCCACTGCCGGGCGTGCGTGACGACGTAGGCGGCGAGTCGGTGGGCGGCCTCGTCGGTGGCGCCGCCGCGGTCGGACTGGTGCGGCAGCACGAAGGAGTGCGATTCGGCGTGGGTGGCCGGGGTGCCGAAGACGGGCGGCAGCGGGATCGCGCCGTAGTCGAGCTTGGCGCCCGAGTAGACCGGCACCGACCAGTTGCCCTCCCAGGCGAACGGCGCGCCGTTGATGAACTGTTCGGCGTTGACGGAGCCCATGGCCGGGTTCGCGTAGCCGTCGGTGACGTGCCGACGCAGGAACTCCAGGACCTGGGTGGCCTTGTCGGTGTCGAAGGTGACCTCGGTCCTCGCGTCGTTGAACCAGGTGCCGCCGAGCTGGGTGTAGAAGGCGACGAAGAACCACCACTGGAAGTTCTGGTCGTTGATCCACAGGCCGATGGTCTGCAGACCCTTCTTGGTGGCCTTCCTGGCCTCCTTGAGGACGCCGAACCAGTCGTCGGCCGAGGTGATGGGCACGATCCGGTCGTCGGCGCCCAGCAGGCCCGCCTTCCTCAGCACGTCCTTGCGGTAGAAGCAGAGCTGGACGTGGACGTCGAGCGGGAGGGCGTAGAGCTTGCCGTCGACGATGCCGCGCTGCCACAGCTTCGGGTTGTAGTCCTGTTCCCGCAGGCCGTACTTGGCGAGCAGGCCGGTGTCCCAGGCGTCCAGGAGGCGGCCCGGTGCGAAGCCGGCGACCCGGCCGATGTGCATGACGCCGAGGTCCGGGGCGCGGTTGCCGGCGGCCGCCATGGCGAGCTTGGTGTAGAAGGGGTTGCCCCACTGGAGGGTGGAGTCCTTCACCGCGATGTCCGGGTGCGCCTTACGGAAGGCGTCCAGCATCGCGATCATGTTGGAGCCGTCGCCGCCGCTGAAGAGGTTCCAGTAGCGCACCCGGGTGTGGGCGGTGGAGGCGAGCGCGTCGGCTCCGCTGCCCAGGGCTGCGAAGCCGAAGCTCCCCGCCACCGCCAGCCCTCCCGCCGTGCCCAGTAGGTGCCTGCGACTGAGGCCAGGTCGTCCCATTGCCCTGCCCTTACGCTCGTTCGAAATATCGGATCACGCCCGTAACTTCGAACGGGACCGTAAAATCGAAGCGCTTCCGCGTCAATGGGTTCGGCGCGACTTTCCTGTAGCGCACACCCGGTTCCCTGCTCGGCGGGTGCAGCCGGTTAGCCTGCCGGGGGACCCAGCCGCCGTCAGCCAAGGGAGCTCCACCGTGCCTCGCATAGCCCTCGCCACCTACGACCCCGGCGCGGAACCGAGCAAGGACCAGGACCTGCCGGTGCTGCTGCGGGCGCTGGCCGACGCGGGGGCCGAGGCCGTCGCGCGGCCGTGGGACGACCCGGAGACCGAGTGGGGCGGCTACGACCTGGTCGTCCTGCGCTCCACCTGGGACTACAGCTGGCGCGCCGACGAGTTCGTGGCGTGGGTGGAGCGGGTGGGCAGGACGACCCGGATCGCGAACCCGGTGGACGTGGTGCGCTGGAACACCGACAAGCGGTATCTCGGTGACCTCGCGGCGGCCGGTGTGCCGGTGGTGCCGACCCGGTATCTCGCCCCCGGCGACCCGGCCGGTCCCGCCCTCCCCGCCGACCGCGACTTCGTGGTCAAGCCCACCTTCGGCGCCGGCGCCCGGTTCGCCGCCCGCTACACACCCGGCGAGCACGACACCGCCCTGCGCCACCTCGCCCGGATGCACGAGGAGGGGCTGACCGCGATGGTCCAGCCGTACGTCTCGGGCATCGACGTCAGCGGGGAGCGGGCGCTGCAGTTCTTCGGCGGGCGGCTGCTGCACGCCAGCCGCAAGCGGGCCGTGCTCACACCGGGCACGGCGTACGACGCGGACAAGGTCGCCCACCCGGATCTGGCGCCGTGGACCCCCACGCCGGCCGAACTCGCCGTCGCGGAGCGCGCGTTGGCCGCCGTACCGGACGCGCCCGAGCTGCTCTACGCCCGGGTGGACCTGGTCGACGGCGAGGACGGCCGGCCGCGGGTGATGGAGCTGGAGCTGGTCGAGCCGAACCTGTTCCTGTTCCTGCACCCCGGTTCGGTGGCGGCGGTGGCGGCGGCGGTCATCGGCGCGGCCCGTCGATGACGGCGGTGCGCTGGAGCAGCCCCCAGGTGAACTCGGCGACCGCCTGACGGCCGTCGGGGAGGGTGAGGGCCAGACCCCACCGGGTGGGGGCGGTGCCCTCCAGGGGGCGGGCGGGGGCGAAGGCGCGGGCGGCCTCGTCGATCGTGCAGGACCAGGGGGTCAGGTCCGCGAAGGTCTCCAGCGTGGGGGCGGGCGCGTCCGGGGCGCGGACCAGCCACTCGTTCCAGACCGCGCCCCCGGCCGCGACCAGCACCTCGAAGCGCAGGGTGGGCCAGAGCGGGAGCCGCCACTGCCACACCGCGCACTCCAGGTCGCCGACCGTACGCCTGCTCTCCCGCTCGGGCGGCCCGAGCACTGAGCGGTAGCGCGATGCGGCGGACCGGGAGCGCGGGGACCGGACCATCGCCTGCCAGCGTTTGTTGGCCTCCCTCATGTCCGCGAGGGACGCACCCAGTTCGCGGCGGGCGTCCTCGACCAGGTCCGGGTTGTGGTCGGCCATGCGGCGCAGCAGCACCAGCTGGAAGTCCAGTTGCACAGGACCCATGGTGCACCTCTGGGTGCCCGGCTCGTTCCCGGCCATTGCCCGGGACAATCCCCGGTGGTTAGCCTGTGTTCGTCATGCCGATCGCCTGTTGATATCTCGAACGGCTTCGCCGCTCCGACGAGATCTGGCGCTTAGACCCAAGGGAGGGGGCCGGACGTGGGACGCCTTGTGCCTGCCGT
>NZ_JBEYFC010000645.1:0-4324 GCF_040634175.1 Streptomyces sp. NPDC007162 | reverse complement strand
GTCGGCGAGACGGTCCAGTACAAACCCCTCGAACAATCAGCAGCGGGCCATCAAAAACCCTTCAAGGAGTCAGGCCGTGGGTCACCCCTTCCCGATCCGTGAGATCGCACGTCAGGCCGGGCTCAGCGAGGCCACCGTGGACCGGGTGCTGAACGGCAGGGGCGGGGTGCGGGAGAGCACCGAACGCGAGGTACGGCAGGCGATCGCCGATCTGGACCGGCAGCGCACCCAGGTCCGGCTGGTCGGCCGTACCTTCATGGTCGACATCGTGATGCACGCGCCCGAACGGTTCACCACCGCCGTGCGGGCCGCGCTGGAGGCGGAACTGCCGTCGATGCACCCGGCGGTGGTGCGCTCCCGGTTCCACTTCCGGGAGACCGGTCCGGTCGGGGAACTGGTGCAGACGCTGGACCGGATCGCCAGGCGGGGCTCACAGGGAGTGATCCTCAAGGCGCCGGACGTCCCCGAGGTCACCGCCGCCGTCGGGCGGCTGCGGTCGGCACAGATCCCGGTCGTCACCCTGGTCACCGACCTGCCCGCGAGCGGCCGGCTCGCGTACGTCGGCAGCGACAACCGCGCCGCGGGAGCCACCGCCGCCTATCTGATGGGCCAGTGGCTCGGCGACCGGCCGGGCAACGTCCTCACCAGCCTCAGCAGCGGCTTCTTCCGCAACGAGGAGGAGCGCGAGATGGGCTTCCGCAGCGTCATGCGGGCCACCCACCCCGAGCGCGCCCTGGTGGAGATCGCCGAGGGACAGGGCCTGGACGCGACCCAGTACGACCTGGTCCGCGCCGCCCTGGAACGCGACCCGGAGATCCGCGCCGTCTACTCGATCGGCGGCGGCAACATCGCCACCCTGCGCGCCTTCGCCGAACTGGGGCGCGAGTGCACGGTGTTCGTCGCCCACGACCTCGACCACGACAACACCCGCCTGCTGCGCGAGCACCGGCTGTCCGCCGTCCTCCACCACGACCTGCGCCACGACATGCGCGAGGCCTGCCACCTGGTGATGCGCGCCCAGGGCGCGCTGCCCCCGGCCGGCCCGACACTGCCGTCGGCGATCCAGGTGGTCACGCCGTACAACCTGCCGACGGCCCCGACCCGCTGAGCACCCTCACAGGTTGCCCTCACAGGCTGATCGCGTACGCCTTGCGCAGCGTCTCGTGCACCGTCCACGTCGTCCGGTCGCCCGCGCGCAGCACGGCCATGTCACCGGGGCCCACCCGCAACGTGTCCCCGCCTTCGACCTCGATGGTCGCCGAGCCGCTGACCACCACGAACAGTTCGTCGGCCTCGGTGTCGGTGACCACCCCCGGGGTGATCTGCCAGATGCCGCGGACCTGCTTGCCGTCGGCCGACTCCCAGACCACCTTCCCGGTCACCTCCGGGGTGCCGGAGACGATCTGCGCCGGGTCGAGCGGGTCGGGTTCGAGTGCGGCGTCGGGGATGTGCAGGGCGAAGCTGGGCGTCGTCATACGCCGACCCTAGCGAGCCGGCCGGGCGCCGGACCGTGGACAGGGTGTGGGACACCGGGCCCGGTGGGAGGACACTTCGTCGGGCCGCCGGGACCGGCGGGGGCCTTCCGTCCGAACTGGCGGGGGCGGGCGGCCCGGGTGATCGTGGAGGGCATGGCTGACCCGACGCCGGCCGCGGTCCGGCCGCGCTCGCACGACACCCGTGAGGCGGTCCTGTTCGGCGGGGTCTACGGCGCCGTGCTGGCCTGCTCGATGGTCGCCGCGCTCACCCAGTACGGTCACACCTCCGCCGCCAGCCGCCGCTACGACGCCGTGTGGCTGCTGGTCACCGCCTGCGCGTCCGCGCTGGCCCACGGCTACGCCCACTACATCGCCGAGCGGGCTCCGCAGCGGCGCTGGGACGTGCTGCACAGCCTCGCCGAGGAATGGCCCCTGGTCACCGCCGTCCTCCCCACGGTGTTCCTGCTCGCGGGCGCCGGCTGGGGCTGGTGGCCGGCCAAGGGCATCGAGTACCCGGCGTTCATCCTGAACATCGTGATCCTGTTCGGCCTCGGGCTCGTCACCGCCCGCTGGTCACGGCGGAGTTGGTTCGCGGCCGTGCTCATCGGGGCGGTCGACGCGTTGCTGGGGGTGGTCGTGGTGGTCGCCAACGCGTTCATCAAGTAGACCCGCGACCGGATCTCGTTCATTGAACGGTGAACGGGTTTACGATCACTCGAGGTCACTGTTCCTCCGGGCAAGGAGCCGGTATGACAACCGAAGACGCGGTCACCGCCGAGGCCGTCGAGAGTCTGCGGGGCACCGGCGGCCCCCGGCTCCGCGAACTGCTCACCGTGCTGATCCGCCATCTGCACGCCTTCGCGAGCGAGACCCGGCTGACCCGCGGAGAGTGGGAGACGGCGATCGCGTTCCTCACCGCGACCGGGCAGACCTGCACGGACACCCGGCAGGAGTTCATCCTGCTCTCCGACGTGCTGGGCCTGTCCATGCTGGTCGAGAAGATCAACGGGCACAGTGACCCCGGGCGCACCGAGTCGACCGTCCTCGGCCCCTTCCACATGACCGAGTCCCCGGTGCGGGAGCTCGGTGCCGACATCGACCTCGTCGGCACCGGCGAACCCTGTGTGGTCAGCGGTGTCGTCCGCGCCGCCGACGGCACCCCGGTGCCGGGCGCGGTCCTGGACGTGTGGCAGGCCGACCCGCACGGCTTCTACGACGTGCAGCAGCCCGGCGTCCAGCCGGCCGGCAACGGGCGGGGGCTGTTCACCGCGGACGCCGAGGGCCGCTTCTGGTTCCGTACCTGTGTGCCCAGCGCCTACCCGATCCCCACCGACGGCCCGGTGGGCGACCTGCTGAAGGCCACCGGGCGGCACCCCTACCGGCCCGCCCACATCCACTTCATCGTCTCCGCCGACGGACACGAACCGGTCACCACGCACATCTTCGTCGCCGGCGGCGAGTACCTCGACTCGGACGCGGTGTTCGCGGTGAAGGACAGCCTGGTCAAGGAGTTCACGCCGACCGACGACCCGGTCCTGGCCGCGGAGTTCGACGTGGCCAACCCCTTCCGGCACGCCCGCTTCGACCTCGTACTGGACCCCTCGTGAACCGCGGCGGCGGAGAGCCGGGCGCGGGGAATTTCGGTGTCGGCGCTCCGGACCTCGGTACTGCGGACCTCGGCACTCCCGGCTTCGTGCACGAGACGTGGGCCGCACGGGTGGTCTTCCGGGCCGGTGCCGCGCTCACCGCGACCGCCGAGGAGGCCCGGAGGCTGGGGCTGCGGCGGCTGCTGGTGCTCAGCGGCGAGCGGGGCGCGGACACCGCGCGGGCGGTCGCCGACTCGCTCGGCCCGGCCTGCGCGGGGCTGCACACGGGGGCCCGGATGCACGTCCCGGTCGCGGTCGCCGACCGGGGCGTCGAGGTGGCCCGGGCCGCGGGCGCCGACGGCTGCGTGGCCGTCGGCGGCGGCTCGGCCATCGGTCTCGGCAAGGCCATCGCCCTGCGCACCGGCCTCCCGCTGATCGCCGTGCCCTCGACCTACGCGGGCTCCGAGATGACCCCTGTCTGGGGCCTGACCGAGCACGGTGCCAAACGCACCGGCCGCGACCCCGTCGTCCTGCCGCGCAGCGTCGTGTACGACCCCGAGCTCACCCTCTCCCTGCCCGTCCCGCTCTCGGTGACCAGCGGGATCAACGCCCTCGCCCACGCGGTCGAGGCGCTGTACGCCCCGGACGGCTCGCCGCTGGTCGCGCTGATGGCCGAGGAGGCGGTAGGGGCGATGGCGGGCGCGCTGCCCGCGATCGCCGCCGCCCCGGACTTCCTGCCGGCCCGCTCCCGGGCCCTGTACGGCGCCTGGCTGTGCGGGGCCTGTCTCGGTGCCACCACCATGGGTCTGCACCACAAGCTCTGCCATGTCCTCGGGGGCACCTTCGGCCTCCCGCACGCCGAGACGCACACGGTGGTCCTGCCGTACGCCCTCGCCTTCAACGCCCCGGCGGCGCCGCAGGCGGTCGCCGCCGTGGGCAGGGCGCTCGGCACGGACGACGCGCCCGGCGCCGTGCGGAACCTGGGGGCGCGCCTCGGAGCACCGCGTTCCCTCGCCGAACTCGGCCTGAAGGAGGCCGACTTGCCGGTGGCCGCCGAGCAGGTGGCGGGTCAGGCGTACGCCAATCCGCGGCCGGTGACGGCCGAGGACGCACTGGGGGTGCTGCGGGCGGCGTACGAGGGCGGGCCGCCGAGCTCCTGACGGGTGCTCACCAATCCGGACAGCCCCGCCCTCCACCGCGCTGAGGCCCGTAACGCCGCCGCCCTGCCCGCCGCCGCGCCCGCGCCGCGACTGCTCGGCAGCT
>NZ_JBEYFC010000644.1:0-4330 GCF_040634175.1 Streptomyces sp. NPDC007162 | reverse complement strand
GGGCCACCAGTCCTCGGGGAACTCTTCACCGTTGCGATCCACCAGGGCGTTCATCCACGGAATCATGGTACTGCCGTTCGAGGTGCCGGCGAACGGCGGGGAGGCCTGGCTGACCCTGCGGGTCACCGTCGCCGAGGCCCAGGCATGGGCTCCGGCCGGTACGGAGGTCTGCGCGCCGCAGATCCGGATCCGGGCGGCGGACACGCCGGGGCGGCCGGTGCCGGCGGGACCCGCCGTCGAGGTGGACGGCGAGGGGCTGTTGCGGCACCCGCTGCTGACGGCCGCACCGACGCTCTCGCTGTGGCGGGCGCCCACCGACAACGACGAACTCGGCGGGATGGCGCTGCGCTGGCGGGCCTGGGGGCTGGACCGGCTGGTGCGCAAGGTGGTCTCGGTGCGCAGGGACGGCGGCTCGGTGGCCGTGGTCGCGGAGTACGCGGGCACCGTGGGGGTCGTACGGCACCGGCAGGAGTTCACACCGGTCGAGGGCGGTGTCCGCGTCGACGAGTCGGCCGAGCTGCCCGAGGAGTTCACGGACGTGGCGCGGGTCGGTTCGGTCTTCGAGACGGTGGCCGGGCTCGACCTGCTGGACTGGTTCGGTCAGGGTCCCTGGGAGTCGTACCCCGACCGTGCCGCCGGAGCCCCCGTCGGCCACCACCGGCTGCCGGTGGACCAGCTGTTCACCCCCTACCTGCGGCCCCAGGAGAGCGGCGGCCGGCACGGCGTACGACGGTTCACGCTGTCGGCGCCGGACGCCACCGGACTCGCGGTCGAGCTGGACGAACCCCGCCAGGTCTGCGTCAGCCGCTACCGCGCCGAGGACCTCACCGCCGTCACGCACCACGACGAACTCGTCCCGCGGGCCGGTTGCGTGGTCCACATCGACGCCGCGCACCGGGGCCTGGGTACGGCCTCGTGCGGTCCCGACACCTTCCCCTCCTACCTCGTCGCACCGGGTATCCACCGCTGGAGCTGGACCCTGCGCGTCCGCTGAGATCCCCCCACGCCCCTCACCGTCACTTCTGCTGACCCACGGAGCACACGTGTGTACGTCGCATGACCATGCCCAGGGCGAGGCCGCGCAGGCCGGAGCCGGAAGACGCAACTTCCTCAGGGCCACCGCGCTGCTGGGCGCCGCGGCCACGGCCGCCGGAGCCGGGGTCGCGCTGCCGGCCGTCGCCGAGGCGTCCGCCGGCTCCCGCCGGCGGCCCGACACCGAGAGCCGTCGCTTCACCCTCGCGGTGATGCCCGACACCCAGTACCTCTTCGACGGACCGAGCATCGACCCGGCGCCCGTCGAGGCGTCGCTGCGGTACCTGCTGGACCAGGCCGAGGAGGACAACATCGTCTTCCTGTCCCACCTGGGCGACCTCACCCAGAACGGGGCCGTCGAGGAGTTCGACGCGATCAGCAGGGCGTTCAGGATCCTCGACCGGCGCGGGGTCGGCTACAGCGTGCTGGCCGGCAACCACGACATCAAGTCGTCCACGGACGACCAGCGTGGTGCATCGCCCTACCTGGACGCCTTCGGCCCGCAGCGGTTCAAGGACAGGCCGACGTTCGGCGGTGCCTCCTCGGACGGCTACAACACCTACCACCTGTTCCGGGCGGCCGGGCGCGAGTGGCTCGTGCTGGCGCTCGACTGGCGGCTGTCGGCGAAGGGCTACGCCTGGGCGAAGGACGTCATCGCCCGGCACCCGAAGACGCCGGTCGTCCTCACCACGCACGAACTCGTCGTGGACGACGACACGTTGTCCTCGTACGGGCAACAGCTGTGGGACCAGCTGGTCGACGAGCACGACCAGATCTTCCTCACCCTGAACGGCCACTACTGGCCGGCCGGCCGCGCGACCCGCAAGAACGCTGCGGGCAACGAGGTGCACCTGCACCTGACGAACTACCAGAACCGGTACTTCGGCGGCGCCGCGATGATCCGCCTCTACCACTTCGACCTGGACCGGAACGTCATCGACGTGGAGACGGTCTCGCCGTGGATCCTCGGCCGGGCCAAGAAGGGCCTCAACGAGCTGGAGCGGCAGGAGATCGAGCTCAGCGGCGACGCCGACCGGTTCACCGTCGGCATCGACTTCGCGGACCGCTTCGCCGGCTTCGACCCGGTGCCCGCCCGCCCGCCCCGGCCCGCCTCGCAGCTGCTGGTCCGGGGCACGGCCGCCTACTGGCGGTTCGACTCGGCGGTCTCCGGCACGGTCCGCGACCTGTCCGGCAACGGCAACGACCTCACCGTGGTCGCGGTGGGCGGCGGCACCCTCGGCTGGTCGGCGGACCACCACCCGGACCAGCCGGCCCACGGCAGCCTGGAGTTCACCGGGTACAAGTCGCCGCTGAAGGGCGCCTACCTCCAGACGGTCAGCAGTGCGCCGCTCAACTCGGCGACTTTCGAGGACGGTTACACCATCGAGGCGTTCTTCCGGCTGCCCGCCGACTGGGACCCCGGCCACAACGCGTGGGCCGGTGTCGTCAGCCGCCGGGGCACCGGTGGCGCCGCGGGCAAGACCGGCGACGACCCCGACGAGCCGCTGGCCACCCTCTCGCTGTCCAACGACCGCGAGCCGCAGTGGGCGATGCGCCCGCTCAACCAGGAGGGCATCGCCACCAACTGGGGCCAGGAGACACCGCTGGAGACCTGGACCCACCTCGCCGTCGTCAACGACGGCAGGCACACGACCCTGTACGTCGACGGCTGCCCGGTGGTCCGCAACCCCAAGGCCGCCGCGGTGGGCATCACCTCCGTCGGCGAGCCCTGGCTGCTCGGCGGATACACCTACGCCGACAAGATCGACCAGATCCTGTACGGCCGCCTCGGTGACGTGCGGATCGTCTCCCGGGCGCTGCCCGTGTCCTCCTTCATGACCCACTGACCCCCGCGACGAGGATCATCTTCATGACCGAGCAACAGCTGCCCACCTGGGCCGACCCCGCCGTCTCCGCCGCCGAGCTGGACGCCCAGGGCATGTCGAGGCGCGGACTCCTGCGCCGCGCGGGCCTGTTCGGCGCCGCGTTCGCCCTCGGCTCCGCGGCGACGCCCGCGCTCGCCGCCTCCCCCGCCCGGCCGCGCCTCGGCGGCGCCGACCCGCGCCTCGCCTACCTGGTCGGCGACCACCACGTCCACTCCGTGTACAGCCATGACGCCAAGTACACGTTCACCCAGCAGGCCCGGGCCGCCGCGAAGTACGGCCTGGACTGGATGGTGTTCAACGAGCACTCCAACTTCGGGCACGCCTCCTACGGCGCGAAGCTGGAGCACGCGGAGATCCTCAAGGCCCGTGCCGCCAACCCGCGCCAGCTGATCTTCCAGGGCCTGGAGTGGTACATCCCGGCCGCGGAGCACTGCACGGTGTTCGCCGCGCCCGGTCCGCACGAGACCGACCTGCTCACGCAGTTCGAGCTGGCCTACGACGGCAAGCTGCTGAACTACACGGAGGGTTCCGCGGGCGCGGCCGACACCGCCCGCAACGAGGCCCACGCGGTCAAGGCCGTCCAGTGGCTGGCCGAGCAGCGCCGCACCGGCTACGTCGACGACGTCCTCGTCCTCGCCAACCACCCGCTGCGCCTCGGCATCGACTCGCCGCACGAGATGCGCAACTGGCGCGACGCGGCCCCCGAGATCATGATCGGCATGGAGGGCGCGCCGGGTGCCCAGGGCGCCGCCATCCCGGGCTGGCGCGGCGCCACCTCGATCCGCGGCGAGTACGAGAACAAGCCCTCCGCCCAGTCCTGGGCGGGCTACCCGGCGGACGCGTACCTCACCTACGGCGGCTTCGACTGGGCGACGGCCACGGTCGGCGGTCTCTGGGACGCGATGCTGTCCGAGGGCCGGCTCTTCACGATCACCACCAACTCCGACAACCACCGCACGGTCTTCGACACCTGGAAGAACGGCGACTGGCCGGCCGGGCAGAACTTCGACAACACCGGCAAGCTGCCCGACCCGGTGAACACCGACACCCCGCAGCCCGGCAGCGACTTCTGGCCGGGTGAGTTCAGCCGTACGCACGTCGGCGTCACCCGCTACGGCTACCGCGCGGTGATGGCGGGTCTGCGCGCGGGCCGGGTCTGGCTGGACCACGGGCACCTGCTCGACGGTCTCGAGGTGCGGCTGAAGCGGGACTGCGACCACGGCGACGGTGTCACCCTCGGCGGCCGGCTGAAGGTCCGCAAGGGCGAGCGGCTCACCCTGAACGTGACGGTGACGACCGCGTCCCGGGTCAACGCCCAGGGGATCCTGCCCCAGTTGGCGCACGTCGACGTCATCCGGGGTGCGGTGCGCGGCCCGGTCGCCGACCGCGACACCTGGCAGGCGCCCGACACG
>NZ_JBEYFC010000643.1:0-4349 GCF_040634175.1 Streptomyces sp. NPDC007162 | reverse complement strand
GCTGGTGCCTCCGTACGTATCGAGAAGGGAACGGACGGCGTCTGCACCCCCCTCGTCGCGGAAGGAGAAGCGCTTGGTGAACTTGCGGAAGAGATCCCAGACCTCGTCCGCGTCATTACGGGTGATGGTCTCGCGGATCGTGTCGTTGACCGCCTCGATCGAGTCCCCGTAGTCGAGGTAGGCGGTGGTGTCCGAGTGCACCAGCAGATAGCCGTCGACCTCCTCCACCGCGTCCAGGCGCGCCATCCACTGGAGGTGGTGGTCCTGGAGCCGGTCCATGTCGGTCTTCTGTCCGCCGTTGAGCAGCCACGCGGCCTGGAAGGTGGCGGTGCCCGCGCCGGAGGTGACGGGAGTGTCGCCGAACCGCTTGGCGCCGAGCAGCAGCAGCTCGTGGTTGCCCATGAGGGCCTTGCAGTAGCCGCCGGCCGCGGCCGCCTCGGCGGACAGCCGCATCACCAGGTCGATGACGCCGATGCCGTCCGGGCCGCGGTCGGTGAAGTCGCCGAGGAACCACAGCCGGGCGGTGCCCGCGCACCAGTGTCCGTCGGCGTCGATCAGGCCCTGCTCCGCCAGTGCGGCGAGCAGTTCGTCGATGTAGCCGTGCACGTCTCCGACGACGTACAGCGGGCCGGGGCCGTCCGCGGGCTGCGGGGCCGCGGCGGCGGCCGGTTCGACCGGCGGCTGGAGCGTGTCGCCGCGATTGATCACCGGCAGGTCGCGCTGGGTCGGGGTGTACTCCTCCGGATAGCCCTCGGGGTACGGCTCGTCGAGCGCCGGGGCGGCCTCACCGGGGTGGGTGCCGTGGACGTACGGACCGGTCTCGTTGACGTATGCGGGCACCCGGAAGTCGCGCACCGTCGCCGTCCGTTCCACCTCGGGTCCCTGACCGGCCCCCTGAGTCATCAGACCCCTCCACCATCGCGCCGCAACTGCACCGGTTCGGACTGCCTGGTCGCAGCGGCCCGCGGTGTCGTGGGCCCATCATAGGAATGCCCGTCGCGCCGTGTGATGACCCAGGGGTGGTGAATCGGGGCGGGGTGCCGGTCCGATGCGGCTTTCGCCCCGGTTGAGTGGGGCTTCGTCCCTCGGTCGTTCACCCGCCGTCCCCCGTCCGACGGTGGCAGGCAGGTGAGCCGTCCGTACCTCCGCGTGTCCGTGCTACTCCTCCTCCGGCGCCCGTGGCGGGCTGACCGTGGTGCGCGGTGCCCGTCGCTGGGAGGAGGTGCGCACGATCAGTTCGGTCGGTATCACCTGCTCGACCGGCTGGTCGGCGTCGACGCCCTCGATCGCGTCGATGAGCAGTTGCACCACCGCCGTGCCGATCCGGCGCGGTTTCAGCGAGAGCGTGGTGATGGGCGGCTCGGTGTTGGCGTACACCGTGGACTCGCTGCAGCAGACCAGCAGCAGGTCGTCGGGGACCCGCAGCCCGTAGCGGCGGGCGGCGGCGAGCAGGTCGGTGCCGTTGGGGTCGAACAGGCCGTAGACGGCGTCGGGCCGGTCCGGACGGGCGAGCAGCCGGTCGGCGGCGACGGCTCCCGCGCACGGGTCGTGCGCCGGGTAGGCCTCATAGACCGGGTCCTGGCCGACGCGCTCGCACCAGTGCAGGTAGGCGGTGGTCGACAGGTGCGTGTACGTGTCCGTCGTGGTGCCCGTGAGCAGGCCGATCCGGCGGGCGCCCGCGGCGGCGAGGTGGTCGAGGATGCCGAGTACGGCGGCCTCGTGGTCGTTGTCCACCCAGGCCGTGACCGGCAGCGAACCGGCCGGGCGGCCGTCGGAGACCACCGGCAGCCCTTGTCGGACCAGCTCGCTGACGACCGGGTCCTGGTCGGAGGGATCGATGACGACGGTGCCGTCCAGGGCGACGTTCGACCACACGTCGTGGCGTGAGGTCGCGGGCAGGATGACCAGGGCGTAGCCGCGGGCGAGCGCGGCCGAGGTGGCGGCCCGCGCCATCTCGGCGAAGTACGCGAACTCGGTGAAGGTGAAAGGTTCATCCCCGTACGTCGTCACGGTCAGGCCGATGAGTCCCGACTTGCCGGTACGGAGGGTTCGGGCGGCGGCCGAGGGGCGGTATCCCAGCCGGTCGGCCACCTCGCGGACATGGCGCCGGGTGGCATCCGGAAGCCTGCCCTTGCCGTTCAGGGCGTCGGAGACGGTCGTGATGGAGACTCCGGCGGCGGCGGCCACGTCTCTGATGCCCGCCCGGCCCGGCCGGCTGCCTCGCCGAGAGGTTTCCGCGCGGCTCACCTGGTGCTTCCCTGCTGCTGTCATGGCGAGCCGATAGTAGGGCTCATGCGGTGGGGTAGTGCGGACGCATATGCGCGCGTTGACAGGCACGTTTCTGCAAGGTCAAAAGGGGTCAACTACCTTAGAAAATAAGTCAGTTGCACGATCCAGTGGTGAGACGTGACTTGTCGGCGCGGATGGGCCTGCCAAGTGCCCGATGTCTCGAAGAGGTCTCAACTCACCTGCATGGGTGATGCGCGCTACGGCGTGAGCCACCGGCGCGTAGATATATGTAGGGCGCGCCCCCGATAAGTGCGCCTTCGTACGGTGATGCCCGTGATGCCAATGGGGCGGATGAGGCAGGCCACCACCCTCTCCTCACTCTCTTCCGCCTGGCTCTTCGCTGCTCCGCGGCGGTACGCAGTGGCACCGAATCCTCATAAGGTGAGCAGTATTGGATGCCGGCGGCGTGGACGGGCCGCCGGTGGTCGCGAGGAGGACTGCGGTGAGCGAGACGAGCCCCAAGCTGCGCGCCGAGCTGGAGGGGATCCCCACCTACAAGCCGGGCAAGCCGGCGGCGGCCGGCGGCCCGGTCGCGTACAAGCTCTCCTCCAACGAGAACCCCTATCCCCCGCTGCCGGGCGTGATGGAGTCGGTCACCGCGGCTGCCGCCGCCTTCAACCGCTACCCCGACATGGCCTGCACCGGGCTGATGAACGAGTTGTCGGACCGCTTCGGCGTCCCGCTCGGCCACCTGGCGACCGGCACCGGCTCGGTCGGCGTCGCCCAGCAGCTGATCCAGGCCACCAGCGGCCCCGGCGACGAGGTGATCTACGCGTGGCGGTCCTTCGAGGCGTACCCGATCGTCACGCAGATCAGCGGCGCCACCTCGGTCCAGGTGCCGCTCACACCCGGTGATGTGCACGATCTGGACGCGATGGCGGACGCCGTCACCGACCGCACCCGCCTGGTCTTCGTCTGCAACCCGAACAACCCGACCGGCACGGTCGTGAAGCGGGCCGAGCTGGAACGGTTCCTCGACCGGGTGCCGAACGATGTGCTGGTGGTCCTCGACGAGGCCTACCGGGAGTTCATCCGCGACCCCGAGGTGCCCGACGGCGTCGAGATCTACCGCGAGCGGCCGAACGTCTGCGTCCTGCGGACCTTCTCGAAGGCGTACGGCCTCGCCGGACTCCGGGTGGGCTTCGCGATCGCCCATGAACCGGTGGCGGCGGCGCTGCGCAAGACGGCGGTGCCGTTCGGGGTCAGCCAGCTCGCGCAGGAGGCGGCGATCGCCTCGCTGCGGGCCGAGGACGAACTGCTCGGCCGGGTCGGTTCGCTGGTGTGCGAACGGCAGCGGGTGGTGGACGCGCTGCGCGCCCAGGGCTGGACGGTGCCCGAGAGCCAGGCCAACTTCGTCTGGCTGCGACTGGGGGAGCGTACGACGGCCTTCTCGGGGGCCTGTGAGGAGCACGGTGTGGTCGTGCGGCCCTTCCCGGGGGAGGGTGTGCGGGTGACGATCGGCGAGAACGAGGCGAACGACATCTTCCTCAAGGTGGCGGAGGGCTTCCGCAAGGAGCTCTGACCGTCGGCGGTATCCAGGTGTGCGGGGTCGTGCGGCCGGTGAAGGGGCCGAGCGGCCCCGTACGTGTGTCGACAGGGTGCCGAACGGCTCATGCGCCACCCCCCTTCGGGTTCCGACAATCAGTGCGTCATAATGGCTTGTGAATGTGAATGCATTCACAAGCGTGTCCCGTTTGCTCCGTGATGCACGTAACAAAGGGGGCAAATGCCGCTGTACCTCGGCGAGGTAAGGAGACTGACGACGTGGACCTGGCTTTGGCGCCGGAGACACTGGCGCGCTGGCAGTTCGGCATCACCACCGTCTACCACTTCCTGTTCGTCCCGCTGACGATCTCGCTGGCAGCGCTCACGGCCGGCCTGCAGACCGCCTGGGTGCGCACGGAGAAGGAGAAGTACCTCAGAGCGACCAAGTTCTGGGGCAAGCTCTTCCTGATCAACATCGCGATGGGTGTGGTCGAGGTAGACGTGGTCGCCCTCGGGACCGCAGCCGCGGCCCTCCCGGATCTCCGTGTAGATGGAGCGGGACACGACGTCACGGG
>NZ_JBEYFC010000642.1:0-4355 GCF_040634175.1 Streptomyces sp. NPDC007162 | reverse complement strand
GGCGGACGTCGAGGCGGCCCGCGAGCACCTGCGCGGGCGGCTGCCGGAACACATGCGGCCCGTGCACTGGACCCTGCTGGAGACGCTGCCCCTGACGCCCAGCGGCAAGACCGACCGCACGGCGCTGCCCGCACCCGACCGGACGCGCTCCGGCCTCGTCGGCGCGTTCACCGCCCCGAGCACGGCGATCGAGCGGACCCTCGCGGACGCCTTCGCCACGGCCCTGGGCGTCGACGAGGTCGGGGTGCACGACGGCTTCTTCCAGCTCGGCGGAGACTCCATGCGCGCCATCCGGGCCGTCGGAGCCCTGCGCGAGCAGGGGCTCGCCCTCACCGTGCAGGACGTCTTCGCCCGGCAGACCGTCGCCGAACTGGCCCCGGTGGCGGCCGCCCGGCCGGCGGCCGAGCCCCAGGAGACCACCCTGACCGGCCGGTTCGAGCTGCTCGCCCCGGGCGACCGGGACCGGCTCCCGGAGGGACTGGCCGACGCCTACCCCATGGGCCAGGTTCAGGTGGGCATGGTCTACGAGATGCTCGCCGACCCCGAGCGCAACACCTACCTCAACGTCAGCACCTTCCAGATCCTGGACGACGGCCCGTTCTCCGCCGAGGCGTTCACCGGCGCGGTCCGCCTGCTGATCGAGCGGCACGAGATCCTCCGCACCTCCTTCGACCTCACCGGGTACTCCGAACCGCTCCAGCTCGTGCACCCCGCCGACGGCCTGGAGGTGACGACCGGCGTCACCGACCTGCGTGGTCTGCCGGCCGAGGAACAGCGGGCGCGGGTGCGGGACTTCCGCGACCGGGCCCAGCGCACCCCGTTCGACATCGGCCGCGCCCCGCTGCTGCGGTACCACGCCCACCTGATCGGCGACCGGGAGTGGCTGCTGACCCACGTCGAGTGCCACGCCATCCTGGACGGCTGGAGCCACCACTCGGTCATCGGCGAGCTGCGAACCCTCTACCGCGAACTGTCCCGGGGCGCCGCCACCCCGCCCGCGGCCCCGCCACGGGTCCGCTACGCCGACTTCGTCAAGCTGGAGAAGCGAGCCCTGGCCTCGTCGGCGGACCGGGAGTTCTGGCGGGAGCGGATCACCGGCCACGACCGGCTCCGGCTGCCCGCCGACACCGCCCTCGCCGAGGCGGACTCCCCGGCCCCCGAGGTGCGGCTGCCCTGGGCGCACCTGGAGCCCCGGCTGCGCCGGCTCGCCGCCGACACCCAGACGTCGCTCAAGAGCGTCCTGTACACCGCCCACCTGAAGGTGCTCGGCCTGATCAGCGGCCAGCACCGGTTCTTCGCCGGCGCCGTCACCAACGGCCGGCCCGAACTGCCGGGCGGCGACCGGGTGCGCGGTATGTACCTCAACACCGTCCCGTTCGCCGTCGACCTGCGGGCGCGGAGCTGGCGCGAGCTGGTGCGGTCGGTGTTCGCCGAGGAACTGGCACTGTGGCCGCACCGGCGCTATCCGTTGCCCGCGATGCAGCGCGCATGGGGCGGCGGCGAACCGCTCGTCGAGGTGGTCTTCGCGTACCTGGACTTCCACGTGCTCGACGAGCAGCGCGCGGACATCGGCACGGTCGACGACCACAGCCCGAACGAGTTCACCCTCGACGTGTGGACCTTCCCCGGTGAGCTGCGGATGACCTGCCGGCCCGGCTGGGCCGGCCAAGAGCGGCTGGCGGCCATCGGCGACGCCTTCCTCGGCGTCCTCACCGCGATGGCCGACGACGCCGACGCGGACCCGCGCGGCTTCCGCGCTCCCGGCCTGGAGCAGACCGACGGGACGCCGACCGGCAGCCGGCCACTGCCCGAGGTCTGCGTGCCCGAACTGGTCGCCGCCCGCGGCCGCCCCGACGCGACCGCGCTGGAGGACGGCCGGCGCCGGCTCACCTACCGGGAACTCGACGCCCGTTCCAACCAGCTGGCCCACCTGCTGCGCGGGCTCGGCATCGGCCCGGAGCAGCCGGTCGCGCTCTGCCTGGACCGCGGCATCGAGGCGGTGGTCGCCATGCTCGCCGTCCTCAAGGCCGGCGGGTACTACGTACCGCTCGACCCCGGCTACCCGGACGCCCGCATCGGCTACGTCCTGGACGACGTCCGTGCCGGGGTGGTCCTGTGCCGCCCGCAGGACACCGCCCGCCTGGCCGGGTTCGCCGGCCTCAGCAGCGTCCCCCTGGACGCCGGGTGGGCCGTCCTCGACGGGCTGCCCGAAACCCCCGTCGACGCGGGCACGGTCCCCGACAACCTGGCGTACGTCACCTACACCTCGGGCTCCACCGGCCGGCCCAAAGGCGTGCAGGTCACGCACCGGGGCATCGTCCGGCTGGTGCACGACCCGAACTACGCCGACCTCGACCCGGACCAGGTGCTGCTCCTGCACGCGCCGCTCGCCTTCGACGCGTCCACGCTGGAGGTGTGGGGAGCGCTGGCCAACGGCGCCCGGCTCGCCGTCTGCCCGCCCGGGGCGACCACGGCCGACGAACTGGCCGAGGTGGTCCGCCGGCACGGCGTGACGCTGCTGTGGCTCACCGCCGGCCTGTTCCAGCACATGGTGGAGACCCGCCCGGAGCTGCTGGCCGAGGTACGGCAGGTGCTCGCCGGCGGCGACGCGCTCTCGCCCTCGCACGTACGCACCGCCCTGGCCCACAAAGTGGCGCTGACCAACGGCTACGGCCCCACGGAGTGCACCACCTTCAGCACCGCGCTGCGCGGCGTGACCGAGGCCGACGCCGACCGAGGTGTGCCGATCGGCACACCGATCACCGACACCCGGGTGCTGGTGGTCGACGAGGACCTCGGCCCGGTGCCGGTCGGGGTGCCCGGCGAACTCCTGGTCGGCGGCCCCGGACTCGCCCGCGGCTACCTGGGCCGCCCCGATCTGACCGCGGACCGTTTCGTGCCGGACCCCTCCGGGAGCGTCCCCGGGGCGCGCCTGTACCGCACCGGGGACATCGCCCGTCGCGACGCCGACGGCACGCTGTCCTTCATCGGCCGGCGCGACGGCCAGGTGAAGATCCGCGGCCACCGGGTCGAACTCGCCGAGGTGGAGGCCGCGCTCGGCGGCCTCCCGTCCGTCCGGGCGGCGGCGGCCGCGGTGCATCCGGGACCGGACGGCCACAAGCGGCTGGCCGGCTATGTCGTCCTCGAACCCGGGCACGGTCCGCTGGACGTCGCCGCGCTGCGCGAGCAGTTGCGGCGGCAGGTGCCCGACTACCTGGTGCCCGGCGCCTGGGTGGAGCTGGCCGCCCTCCCGCTCACCGCCAACGGGAAGATCGACCGGGCCGCGCTGCCCGAGCCCGCCGGGCCCGCCCCGACAGCGGCCCACACCGCCCCGCGCACACCCGCCGAGCGGGCCGTGGCCGAGGTCTGGAGCGAGGTGCTCGGTGTGCAGCGGGTCGGTGCCGACGACGACTTCCACGTCCTCGGCGGCCACTCGCTGGCGATCCTGCGGATCATCGCCCTGCTGCGCGAACGGCACGGCATCGAGCTGACCGTCCGGTCGTTCCTGGAGCGCCCCACCGTGGCGGGTCTCGCCGCGGCCGCCGAGGCCGGCACGCCGGCGGCCCGGTCACTGGTGTGGCTGCGGCGCGAGGGCACCCGGCCGCCGCTGTTCTGCGTCCACCCAGGGGGCGGCAGCGCCCACTGGTACCGCCCGCTGGTCCCGTACCTCGACCCCGACCAGCCGGTCGCGGCCTTCGGCTGGCCCGGCCTGCAGGCCGAGCACGGCCCCGTCCCCTCGACGGAACAGATGGCGGAGCGCTACCTGGCCGAGTTGCGGGCCGAGGCACCGCACGGGCCGTACCGGTTGTTCGGCTGGTGCGGCGGCAGCGGCATCGCGAGTGAGCTGGCGCACCGGCTCACGGCCGAGGGCGAGGAGGTCACCTTCATCCTGCTCGACCCCGGCCTGGACAACCACGAGCGGATCGAGCTGTGGCGGGAGTACTGGCTGATCGAGAGCTGTGTGGCGAAGCTGACCGAGCTGGCCGCCGCGCCGTCCGGGCAGGACACCTCGGCGCTGCGGGCGGAGGCCCTGGCACTGCTCGAACACCTGGTGGACGACGTCGATCCGGAGGTCGGGATCACGCTGCCGGAACACGGCGCCGGCGAGGTCTGGCTGCCCTCCGCGAAGATGTGGCGCGAGGTCATGGAGATGTGCCTGACCTACCGGCACCGCCCGTACCCGGGCCGGCTGCACCTGATCGCCAGCGACGAACTGGCTGACGGCAAGCACGAGGTGGCCTCCGGGCAGACGTTCCCCGACTACCTCGCCCGGTGGCGCGAGCTCACCGGGGACGTGACACTGCACCGGATCCCCGGTGACCACTTCGGCGTGCTGAAGCCGCCGCACCTCGGCC
>NZ_JBEYFC010000641.1:0-4363 GCF_040634175.1 Streptomyces sp. NPDC007162 | reverse complement strand
GGAGACCGGCCGCCCGCTCCCGCCCGCCGACCGCAAGGCCCTGCTCGCCTCGGTGAAGGCCCAGATGACCAAGCAGATCATGCGCTACCCATCACAGAGAAGAAGAAGGAGGAGACAGTCATCCGTACTGGTCATCACTGCAGCAACCGCGTTGATCGCCTCCACCTTCACCGCGAGCGCTGCACAAGCGGCGATACCGAACCCGTCGAAGAAGTCGACGCAGAAGCAGGCCGTCACACCGGAGCAGAAGTCCGCGTCGGCGGTCCCGCTGAAGGATCGTGACACCGTTCTCGGGAAGGGCTGGAAAACCTCCGCGGACCGGGCAGTGACCGCCGTCGCAGACAGCGACGGCTTCCATCTCCTGGTCGCCGACAGCAGGAACGGCTACAGCTGGAAGACGGCTGCCGTGCTGAGCGAGCCGCAACTGCCCGCCGACACCTGGATCGGCAACCAGTGCGTCATGGACGACCACCACGCGGCCGTCGTCTACGCTCCCCGCACCTTCACCAATAAACCCGACCTGATGATGGGCGGCGCGTTCACCGCGATCGTGAACCTGGACGACGGTAGCGTCACCAAGCTGCCGTTCACCGCATCCCTGGCCTACTTCGACCCCACGTGCAGCCCGGCCACGCACACCGCCGTCTTCACCGCCCTGCGCGACACCAAGACCCGCCTGGTCACGGTGAACACCAAAGGCACTACGGTCGCTGACACCACCGCGAAGGGCGAGATAACCTCCGCTGTCCCCACCAAGGACGGTGTGATAGCCGCCGCCGGAAACCGGCTCGTCCGCGTCGACCGCAAGGGCAGAACAGCCCGGCTTGCCACCACGACGCACGCGCCGTACGACATCCATGTGACCGGTGACGGCACGGTCAGCTACATCGACCGCACCGGCGACACCAACGCCCACGTACAGACCTACGCCCACGGCAGGAAGACGACCCTCGCCAGCGGCAAGCTCACTGCGATGGACCTGCGCCAGGGCACCGACGGCACGGTCTACCTCATCGGAAGGGCCAGCCACGGCAAGAGCTTCGCGGCCAGCGGCATCAAGTCGCTGAATGTCTCACCCGACGCGGAGCTCTCCACCCGCGGTCGCCTTGCCGTCGACACGGTGGTTTCCCCCGCTGTGCAGGCGGGCGTCGACAACGTCACGAACGCCAGCCGAGACGTCACCGGCCCCGCAACCAGGGAACCCGCGGCCGAGACGACGACGGGCCACACCAGTCATGTCCTGACCGTGACCGGCACGGTCGTGGGCACAGGCCGGCACACGAAGCAGCAGACCGTCGAGCCCGGCACCACCGCGGGCGGCAGGCCGTCGCCGGCACTGACCGGCTCCGCGAAGCCGCAGCTGTCCACGATGAGCACCCTGACCACGGCCGACGACGACGCCAGGGCCCACGACCCCATCGACACCGACGCCTGGTGCTCCGTGCCCCGCAACGACGTCAAGGCCCAGGCTCTGCAGCCCACCCCCAACCAGGTCGAATGGGCCGTCGACATGGCCGTCCGGAACGATCTGCGCTCCGGCTACCTCACCCAAGGCGGCTGGCGCTCACAGACCGGACTCTCCACCATCGACCCCCAGGGCCTGTATCCCTCCCCGCCGCTGAACACCGGCAACGGACAACGCATACCCGCCCAGGTCGAACTGGGCATCCTCGCCCAGGAGTCCAACCTGTGGCAGGCCGAGTCCGGCGCCATCCCCGGCCAGATGGGCAGCCCCCTGGCGGCCGTCGACGGCTACTACGGCCACCAGAGCGGCGGATCCCTCGACGACTTCTGGACCATTCACTGGGACAAGTCCGACTGCGGCTACGGCGTCGGCCAAGTCACCGACGGCATGCGCAAGGCCGGACACGAGAAGCCCGGTGAGAAGTCCAAGGACGTCACCACACAACGCGCGATCGCCCTCGACTACACCACCAACATCGCCGCCTCGCTCTACATCCTCGCCGACAAATGGAACGAGGTGCACCAGTCCGGCCAGACGATCACAGTCAACAACGACGACCCCGCCAAGCCCGAGAACTGGTTCACCGCCGTGTGGAACTACAACCTCGGCTTCAACAAGAAGGCGGACGAAGCCACCAACGGCAACTGGGGCCTGGGCTGGTACAACAACCCCGCCAACCCCGTCTACCCCGCCTCCCGGCTGGCCTTCCTGAACACCGACCTCGACCCGCTGGCCGCCAAAGACGCCGCACATCCCCAGAACTGGCCCTACGAGGAGAAGGTGATGGGCTGGGCCGCCTGGTCCCAGGACACCGGCCACTCCTACGCGACCTCCGGCCGCCAAGACTGGCCCGGCGAGTCCGGCTTCTCCTCCGCCGGCTTCTACCCCGCCACCTGGAACGGCACCACCGGAACCGTCATCGACCCGTCCAGCGGGAAATACCGCCGAGCGCACGTCTCACCGGCACTCGACGCGTTCTGCAACACCAAGAACAACTGCGACACGGCCAACCCGCCCGACTGCCCCGACGCCGCCTGCTACGCCCAGTACTGGTGGCACGAATCCAACGTCACCTGGAAGTCCGACTGCGCCACCAGCTGCGGCAACGAACACATCAAATACCTGACCCTGGTCAGTGAACCCGGCCGCGGTTACCGACTCCAGTACGGCACGCCCGTGTGCTCCGGCGCACCCTCGGGCGCGAAGATCGTCGAGTCCGTACCGCAAGGAACCGACACCTGGAGCGACTGCGGCACCACCACGACCGACGGCTCGTTCCAGTTCACCTTCTACGCGGACCCCAACGCCACCGGCCCGGGCCTCGGACAGTACGACGCGAAAGCCGACCTGCACCAGATCGGCGGCGGCTACAACGGCCACTTCTGGTTCACCCACGCACGCGACACCGACCACCTCGGCGGCGACAGCGGACGCATGACCATCCTCGGCGACTGGAAACTGAACTCCGCCATCTCCGGTAGCGAGGCCGAGGTCTTCGTACACGTCCCGGACACCGGCGCGCAGGTCTCCAACGCCACTTACAAGGTCATCACCCCCTTCGGGGCAGTGACCAAGACCATCGACCAGAACTCCCAGAACAACAAATGGGTCTCCCTCGGCGCCTACAACTTCCAGGACCAGGCCCCCGAGGTGCAGCTGACCAACTCCACATCAGACGGCGCGGCCGACAAGGACGTCGCCTACGATGCCGTCGCGTTCGCACCCGGCGACTACTCCGGCATCCCTGACAATGGCACCTTCCCAGCACCGGACGAAACTGCTCCGGACCCGGCGGACGACATCACACCGCAGAGCATCGACGAGCCCTTCTTCACCCCCGGAGGCGGATCCGGACTGGCCGCGAAGCCGAGTGTGAAAACCGCCGCCACCACCGCGGTGAGCGGCGACGAAACGGAGACATGCACGGTGGCGGAGAAGTCCATCACCTACAACCGCACCTCCGCATGTGCGTACGACGACATCACAATCTCCGCGTACGACGCCAGCAACGGCGAGTACATCGGAAGCGCCACGTTCAGCGTACGCCTGAGTGTCCACACGGATCCAAACTCCGCCACCATCAAGGAAGAAGCGAGGGTCGCTCTCCTTTCCACGACTGCCGGTATCGACACAGCGCGGTTCATCTTTGACGCGGAATGCCGCGGATACTGCTCAGCCAGCACACCACAGTGGGCGGGGTCCGACACCTGGACCAAGGGCGACTCGCACACCGCCACATACACCAGAGATCTCACCTGGGACCAGAGCGGAACGATAGGCATCAAGGGGGATATAACTCCCTATTGGACGGCCAACGCCTCCCTCAACGGTTCCGCCACGAAGGACGACGCCGTCGTGGAAAAGGACCCCCTCGTCATCCGCTGCGACACGAAGGTCAAGACCACGCCGGGCTGCGTCTTCGGCTGGGACAAGCCGACGTACGTCATGAACAGCCAGAAGTGGTCGGCGGCAGCGGCGCATGCCTGGTTGATGCAGCACAAGCTTCCCAGCCACTTTGGACTCAAGGGGCAGGGGCAGCCGCTGAAGTACCTCGGAAACGAGGTGATGGCCCCTTCCGACCCCACCAAGACACAGCGGGCGGTCAATCGGGACACCATCTGCGGAAGAACCGTAGACAATTTCCAGCCGTACCTTCCCGCTAATGGTCCGGGTACGGTACTGCAATCTGCATCGGACACTGTCAGTTGTGACGAGATCGCCTTCGCATCCACCTACCAGAGCGGAGGAACGCCGGCGAGTATCGGCGGTACAAACCCGGTGAAGACCAACGGCAACGAGTGTGTACAGACCTTCGTCGGCAAGAGGACCGACGGCTCGTGGTACATCGACCTGCGCAAGGACTTCCCGATGCCGACCTGGCGCGAGGGGTGTGGACGC
>NZ_JBEYFC010000640.1:0-4366 GCF_040634175.1 Streptomyces sp. NPDC007162 | reverse complement strand
GCCTGTCCTGGTCCGGGTAAAGAAGGCCAGTGGCATCCGCTGGAGCTGGGCGTAGACTGCGGTACGCAGGTCGTTCATCATGTTCTCGCCGATGCCCAGCGACAGATATGCCTGCCCGACCCCGATGCCGCTGGCGACCAGCGTCACGGCCAGCATGCCGGCGGCCAGCAGGCTCAGCAGACCGATCCGTCCCTGCGGCAGCGCCACATCCAGGATCGACCGCAGCAGGAACGGCGGGACCATCCCCAGTACCGAGGACGCCGCAATCAGTCCCAGCATCACCCCAAGCCGTAGCCGGTACGGCAGGAACAGCCGGATGATCCGCGACAGCGGAACCCGGGGTGCCGAGGGCCGAGGAGATGCCGAGGACTTCACAGTCCCTCCCAATGTCGCACCATCATTCGCCTGGTCGGTCATCAGCGGAGAGTGAGAAAGCCTTCGCTCACCAACGTGCGCACCAGCGTCTTCCGGCCGGGCTGGTCCAATTCACCGGGGATCGCCTCCCCGGTGAACCAGCCGTCGCCCTGTTCCGCCACGAAGCGCACCTCGTCGGCAACCGCTGCCGGGAATCGCACCGTCTTGTTGTGGAAGTGCAGACCGGCCACGCCGTCCTCAACTGTCAACCGCCACCGCACGCCAGGGCGTCGACGGACCGGAGTGTCGGTCCCGACGAACGGAAGATCCTCCAAGTCCTGCAGGTGGTGGCGCAGCGGCGGCAGACCCATGGAGGTCAACCTGTTCACCGAGTCGGCGGTCATCGCCTCCGGCGACATCTGCTCGCGCAGTGCGTCAAGCAGCTGGGCGAAGCCGGCCTGCACGACTGCTCGCACCGCCTCGTCCCGTGCGAAGCCGACCGGCAGTGCCCGACGGAACCGCACGTCCTCGCCAACGATCCGGGTGAGCTCGTCCTGGATGGCCGAGGCCCACAGCACCGGGTGCAGGCCGATCGTCACATGCAGCGAGGCCGTCTGGTTGGCGGCACCGGAGTGGAAGGTGCCGCGGGGCAGGTAGAGCAGGTCGCCGCAGCACAGTTCAAACTCCTGAGTGGTTTCCGGCGCCGTCTTGGTCTTATCGTGCGGCACGTTGGCCATCGGGAGTTCATGCGGTGCCCCTGCCAGCCGCCATGCCTTGCTGCCGTGTACCTGGGCGATGAAGACGTCGTGGGTGTCGTAGTGCGGCAGGAATCCCCGTGACCCGGGAGGGGTGAGGTAGATGTTCATCTGGACCCGGCAGCCGAGCTCGCTCCCCAACGCCATGGCCGCCCGCTGCAGAGGCTCGTACCGTTCCTGAAGCGCGTTCACCACAATGGTGGAACCGCTGCGATAACGCTCATAGAGGATTTCCAGAGCATTGGACCTTGCGTTGCGGCCCCGGCCTGAGCTGAGTTCCGAAACGGGTGTTTCCTTGCCCTCCACGACGACACGGATTTCGTTCAGATCCGCCCCGGCCAGGGCAAGCACCTGGTCGATACCGTCCAGGGTCAGCAGGCCCGCGTAGTAGTCCGGGTCCTCTCGGTGGATGACCAGCGGCTTGCGCTCCCAGTACTCCTGCCAGAAATCAGCCACCGGAACAGGCCTGATCAAGCGCTCGAGCTCGGGAGTGGAGGCGGTGGAGGCAGAGGAGGTCGCGAGGCTTCCTGCCGGGAAGAATGTCGTCATGAGCGTTCCTTCTGATCCCTTCCAATGAGTTTGCCCGGAGTGGCCGACTGGTTGCTGGCCCGGTGCGGCGTGACCCGGGCCAGCAACCAGCCGATGTTCCAGTTGCGCAGCGTTTGCGATCAGTTACAGCGGTCCGCGTCGTTCACACCGAAGTCGTGGTGACCGGTGTCGCTGTGGCCGTTGTCGTCGTTCGACCACCTGCTGCTGCAGTCGAACGGGCTGATCACCAGTCCACTGCCGTGCGTTACAGCGATGCCCGAAGCATCCAGAGACTTCGGCATCTTGAACTCCTTACAGATCTGCCCCTGGTCAGCAGCGGTCTTCGTCGTCGAGGCCCCAGTCGTGGCCGCCGCTGTCGTTGGTGTCGAAATCGTCGTGCGGGCCCCCGTTACAGTCGAACGGGCTGACCACCAGTTCACTGCCGTGCGTTACAACGATGTCCGAAGCATCCAGAGACTTCGCCATTTCCATCCATCCTTCCGGTGTCGAAGAAAAACGCTGACATTTCCCGGCCGATGGCGTGTCGCATACACGTCATCAATCGGACAGTCGACCCGAGCAGGCGAGTTCTGCGCTCACCCGCCTGAGAAAGCGCTCGGCCCTGAGTTGAACAACACCAGAATGATCGGGACGAGCTTCCGCGTCGTTAGCGGAGAGTCCACGGCATCCTTGGCAATGCGAAGCCTCCTGGACCGCAGGGGTGGGGCTTTACGTAGATCGACGTGGAGAACGCGCTCGTGGCCGCCCTCACTAACCCAGAGCAGCTCAAGACCACGACGGACAACGGCCTCTGCCACGGGTTCGCCGGTCCTGCCCACGCTGCCACGCGTACGGCTGACGACGCCCACCCCTCGACCGCGGGAGATCTCCGCGCCGCGATCCCGGCCCTCCTGACTGCGGTCACCCCTCCGGGCCTTGACCCCGAAATCATGGCCACGGCGCTCATCCAGACGAGAAAGGTGGCCCCGGCCTACTCGACGGCGCCGCTGGCATAGCCCTGGCCGTCCTTGCGCTCAGCTCTGCCGCACCACCCCAGTCCGCCTGGGATACATACATCCTCATCGCTTGATCCACCGACCGGAGGACCACCAGGCCTCCCGACCGCTGGCAGCAGCACAACATCACCTTCGTCGACCGCGAGAGCGCCCGGCGTACCATCGCAAAGCGCCTCGGCCCCGCCCTGATCGAGGCAGAGGCCGACAGGCAACTCACCGGCCGGTGGTTCATGAACAAGTAGCCCTGACCGTTGCGTTACCTCGCGGACAAGCCCTCACCAGCCATTAAGTCGCTCCAGAGCGATCTCATTGGCGACGGCGTGGCCGTGTCGTGCCTGCCCTGTGTCTACGAGCCCGAGCCGACGCATTCGGCGGACCCGAGGCTATGGACGCAGCCTACGAACGTGTTCCACAGCGATTCCCGCCACTTGCTCACCTACCAGCCGAGTCCGATGCACGTGGGACGCCGGGAGACCGTCGTCCTGCTGGCGACCGTCATGATGCGTGGTGCTGGACTCGATTGGTTCGAACAGGGTGACGTATGGGCGAAGGTAGCGGCCCTTCGACAAGCCGCCGCCCCACAACTACCCGCACGAGCCGTCGAACTGGCTCCTGCGTCGGTGCGCACGGCGTACCGACGCCTGGCTGCAGCAGCTCCCACCCGGCGGCCGGCTCCTCGTCCACCAGCGTCTCAAGGGCACGTCTCCCGCTGCACCGCCTACGAGCAGCGCGACGGCCGGTGGGTGTCCCTCGGCAGCGAGATGTACACCTTCATGCCGCTTCGGCGGGGCATCGCTGACGACGACCGCCGAGTGATTCCGCTCAGTACGGACGGCGCCGTACGACTCCAGGCCCCGCCGGGCTCAACATCGACGCCGACACCGTCGCGGGCGTACTTGACCAGCCGCGCACCGAGGAGTGGACCGCCCTGGGGAACGGAAGCAGGGGAGTCTGCGGAGGTCAGCTTCGGTCGTCGTGTGGCCGGACCGTCTACTCGACGCGCATTCCGCTCGCCGAAGGTCCTCACCAAGACCGTGGACAAACCCGTCTTCGGCCGCTCAACGCTCCTCGGCGCCTACGCATCCGGTGTGGTATCGGGAGGCGTGTATACCGACGACGGCAGCGAGACCTACACCGCGAGCGACAGCACCTGCTCCCAGGAGACCAGGGGCGGCACCGTCCACCGCGACGACTTCATGAAGGCCTGCCTGACCAACGTCAACGACACCGCCAAGGCCGACCCAGCGCCCTGATTGGCGGCGCTTGGTGCCGACCGGCAGGTCACGTGGGCGTTGGGCGCGGCACTCCTCAACGAGGCCGCTGAGTCTTTCAGGAAGCTCGGCCTGCGATGCGTGCGCGGCGCCACCCCGCGCAGCGAACTCCCGCGCATGGTCCCCCTGTCGGCCACCGGCGCCCTCACCGATTACCGACGCGCCCGGGCCGTCTTTCTCTGCTGTCGGCCGGGATCCGGTGAACCTGCCTCCTGTTCGGCCCAGCCCTCGGCCTCTCCCACGTTGTCACGTGCCCTCTCCGGAGCACCTCTTGACCGAGATGGAATAGCCCCAGCAGTTCGGCTACGGGCATGGAAGGCTTCACCGACCAATTGCCGGGGCTGGCAATTGCTCCTAGGTCATGATGAAACTATGCAAAGCAACCATGGGGTAATCCCCGGCTCCTCGCGCCGAACCGCGGCTGCGCCGCGGGCGTGGTGCC
>NZ_JBEYFC010000639.1:0-4370 GCF_040634175.1 Streptomyces sp. NPDC007162 | reverse complement strand
GTGCGCGGAACCGATGGGAGAAATGGTTCTCTGCACCACGGCCAAAGACCCTCTCCGGGCAGCGGTCGGGAAGTTGAACCCGGCGGTGTCCTGGTGCTTCGGCTCCGGCCAGCGGCTCGTGACGACCTTGGGCCGGGTGTAGAAGCGGACGCCCTCCGGGCCGTGGATCGGGGAGTCGCCGATGAGGGAGTCCTTCCAGCCGCCGAAGGAGTAGTACGACATCGGGACGGGCACCGGCACGTTGATGCCGATCATGCCGACCTTGATCTTCCGCTGGAAGCGGCGGGCGGCCTCTCCGGAGCCGGTGAACAGCGCGGTGCCGTTGCCGTACGGGTTGGCGTTGATCAGGTCGATGGCCTGGTCGAGGGAGTCGGTACGGACGACCGCGAGGACCGGGCCGAAGAGTTCCTCTTTGTAGGCGTCCATCTCGGTGGTGACGTGGTCCAGGAGGGAGGGGCCGGTGAAGAAGCCGTCGGCGTACGCGGGATCGTCGAGCTTCAGCCCGCGGCCGTCCACGACGACGGTGGCGCCCTGCGTCGCGGCGACCCCGACCGCGTTCTCGACGCGCTCCTGGGCGGCCTTGGTGACCAGCGGGCCCATCTCGGTGCCGGACGCGTCGCCGGGGCCGACCTTCACCTCGTTCGCCTTGCGGGTGAGGATCTCCACCAGGCGGTCGGCCGCGTCACCGACGGCGACGGCCACCGACACCGCCATGCAGCGCTCACCGGCGGAGCCGTAGGCGCCGGCCGTGATGTGGTCGGCGGCGAACTCCAGGTCGGCGTCGGGCAGCACGACGGCGTGGTTCTTGGCGCCGCCCAGGGCCTGGACCCGCTTGCCGTGCGAAGTGGCCTGCTCGTGGACGTACTTGGCGATCGGGGTGGAGCCGACGAAGGAGACGGCCTCGATGCCGGGGTGGGCGAGGATCGCGTCGACCGCGTCCTTGCCACCGTGCACGACGTTGAAGACGCCGTCGGGCAGACCGGCCTTCTGGTACAGCCGGGCGACGAAGTTGGCGGCGGAGGGGTCGCGCTCGGACGGCTTGAGGATGAACGTGTTGCCGGTGGCGATGGCGACCGGGTGCATCCACAGCGGCACCATCGCCGGGAAGTTGAACGGCGTGATGCCCGCGACGACACCGAGCGGCTGACGGAAGTTGTGCACGTCCACGCCACGGGAGACCTGGTCGGAGAACGAGCCCTTGAGCACGTCGCCGAGACCGCAGACGTATTCGACGACCTCACGGCCGCGGGTGATCTCACCGCGGGCGTCGTCGACGGTCTTGCCGTGCTCGGCGGAGATGATCCGGGCCAGCTCCTCCTCGTGCTCGACGAGCAGCTGGCGGAAGGTGAACATCACCTGGACCCGCTGGGAGAGGGACGAGTCCTGCCAGGTCTCGAGCGCGGCGGCGGCGGCCCGGACGGCGGCGTCGATGTCCGCGCCGCCGCCGAGGACGACCTGGGCCTGCTCGGCGCCGGTCGCCGGGTTGAACACGGGCTGGGTGGCGGTGGCGGCGCCCTGGGTGAGGGCGCCGTCGATCCAGTGCTGGATGGTGGTCACGGTGCGGGTTTCCTTTGCGGGGGCGGGAGTTACAGGTAGTGCCGCTGGGCGCGCTTGTGGTCCAGGTAGGTGTCGTGGGCGGCCCGGGTGGAGTCGAGGGCGGAGGTCTGGCTGACCGGGACGTCCCACCAGGCGTGGCCGGGCGGGTTGGGCCCGTACAGGTCGGTCTCCACGTGCACGACGGTGGTGCGGGTGGCGGCCTTCGCCTTCTCCATCGCGGAGCGGAACTCCTCGACGGAGCCGGCGTGCAGGACGTCCGCGCCCAGGGAGGCGGCGTTCGCCGCGAGGTCGACGGGGAGCACGTCGCCGTCGAGCCGGCCGGAACCGGCGTCGCGGTAGCGGTACTTGGTGCCGAAGCGCTGCGAGCCGAGGGACTCGGAGAGAGCGCCGATGGACGCGAAGCCGTGGTTCTGGACGAGGACGACGATGACCTTCAGCCCTTCGGAGACCATGGTGACGATCTCCTGGGCCATCATCAGGTACGAGCCGTCACCGACCAGGACGACGACCTCACGCGAGGGGTCGGCCATCTTCGCCCCGACGCCCGCGGCGACCTCGTATCCCATGCAGGAGTACGCGTACTCGACGTGGTAGGCCTTGGGGTCGCGGGCGCGCCACAGCTGCTGGAGGTCACCGGGCATGGAGCCGGCCGCGTTGATGACCACCGCGCGGTCGTCCAGGACGTCGTTCAGCGCGCCGAGGATCTCGGTCTGCGCGGGCAGCGGGCCGTGACCGACGTGGAGGCAGGCGTCCTCGATCTCCCGGGTGCGGGCGATGAGTTCACGGGTACGACGCCGGTACTCCGGGGCGACCTCCCAGCCGTCCAGGCCTCCGGCCAGCGCCTGGATGCCGAGGCGGGCGTCCGCGACCAGCGGCTCGGCGGAGTGCTTGACGGCGTCCAGGCGGGCCACGTTGAGGTTGACGAACGCGACCTCCGGATTGCCGAACACGGTGTGGCTGGCCGTGGTGAAGTCCGAGTACCGGGTGCCGATGCCGAGCACGACGTCGGCCTCGCGGGCCAGCTCGTTCGCCGCGTACGAGCCGGTGGAGCCGATGCCGCCGACCGCGCAGGGGTGGTCCCAGGCCACCGCGCCCTTGCCCGCGTGGGTGTCGGCGACCGGGATGCCGGTGGCCTCCGCGAAGGCCCGCAGCGCGGTCTCGGCACCGGAGTACACCGCGCCGCCGCCGGCGACGATCAGCGGCTTGCGCGCGTTCCGCAGCAGCAGGACGGCGCGCTCGACGGCGGCGGGCTCCGGGACGGGGCGGCCCACGTGCCACACCCGGCGCCGGAAGAACTCGACCGGCCAGTCGTACGCCTCGGCCTGCACGTCCTGCGGCAGCGCGAGGGTGACGGCACCGGTCTCGACCGGGTCGGTCAGCACGCGCATCGCCGCCAGCGCGGCCGGGATCAGCTGCTCGGGCCGGGAAACCCGGTCGAAGTACTTCGACACCGAGCGGAAGGCGTCGTTGACGGTGACGTCGCCGCCGCGGGTGTCCTCCAGCTGCTGCAGCACCGGGTCGGCGGCACGGGTGGCGAACATGTCGGAGGGCAGCAGCAGGACCGGCAGGCGGTTCGTCGTCGCCAACGCCGCACCCGTGATCATGTTCGTCGAACCCGGGCCGGTCGAGGCCGTGCAGGCGAAGGCGGCCAGCCGGTCACGCATCTTGGCGTAGGCGACGGAGGCGTGGACCATGCCCTGCTCGTTGCGGGCGAGGTAGTAGGGCAGGTCCGCCTCGCCGGTGGTGGCGGCCTGGAGCAGGGCCTGCCCGATGCCGGCCACGTTGCCGTGGCCGAAGATGCCCCACACCCCGGGGATCAGACGCTGCTCCTGGCCGTCGCGCTCGCTGTACTGGGCGGCCAGGAAGCGGACCAGCGCCTGGGCGGTGGTCAGTCGTACGGTGTTCATCGGTCCTCTCCGAAGGGCAGCCGGTCGTCCACGTCCTGGGTGGCCCAGGTCCCGCGCACCCACCCGTGGGCCGGGTCGTCGCAGATCAGCCAGGCGCGGTCCTGACCGGGACCCGCCATGACGTTGAGGTAGTAGAGGTCGTAGCCGGGCGCGGCGATCGAGGGGCCGTGCCAGCCGTGCGGGATCAGCACCGTGTCACCGGAGCGGACCTCGGCGAGCACGTCGATGGGACGGTCGGCGGTGCCGTAGACGCGCTGGTACCCGAAGCCGTTCCCGTCCTCGCCGGAGACCTCGAAGTAGTAGATCTCCTCCAGCTGGGACTCGACCGGGTTGCCGTCCGCGTCCGTGCGGGCCTCGTCGTGCTTGTGCGGCGGGTACGAGGACCAGTTGCCGCCGGGCGTGAGCACCTCGCACACCAGCAGCTGCTCGGCGTCGAAGGTGCCCGGCAGGCAGTAGTTGTTGACCTGCCGTGAGCAGGCCCCCGCGCCGCGCAGCTCGACGGGGACGTCCTCCTTGCGCCCGTACCGGGCCGGGTGACCGCCCCGCTCGGTACGGGCGGAGGGCAGCGCGAACCGTCCCCCGGCCGCGCTGCTGATCACGGCCTCGGCTTCGCGCGGGAGGTAGGCGAAGTCGGTGGCCGAGTCGAACACGCCCGTCCGCCCGGCGAGTTCGAAGGTGCCGCCGTCCGTGGTGACGGTGCACGAGCCCGCCAGCGGCAGCACCAGGAACTCCGAGTCCCGGGTGGACAGGGCGTGCGACCGGCCCGGCCCGAGGGTCAGGATCCGCAGGCCGGAGTATCCCCAGGCCGCCGACTCCGGCGTGACCTGGAGGTCGTAGGGGCCTTCGGCGGCGGTGCCGGCCGGCAGGTGGTGCTTACCGGTGTCGCTCACAGCAGGCTCACCGCCT
>NZ_JBEYFC010000638.1:0-4390 GCF_040634175.1 Streptomyces sp. NPDC007162 | reverse complement strand
CCTGGGCCCAGCAGACCGGCACGGTCACCGCCACCTCACAGGGCAAACTCGACTTCAAGGGCGGCAACTACCGCTGCCCACCGCTGTGCATGGGCAACCAGCCCTACCGCAACTACTACCTGGTCGGTTCCAAGGCGGCCCTGGACCAACCGGGGGAGTGGTACTACGACAAGACCGCGCACCGGCTCTACCTGGTTCCCCCGAGGGGCGGCATCGCCGGACACAGCGTGACCGCCAAGCACCGGCTGTGGGGCGTGGACCTGAGCGCCAGCTCGTACGTCACCGTGCGCGGCCTGAACCTGTGGGGAACGTCGCTGCGGACGGGCACGTCAAGCAGGGGAGTCGTGGTCGACAGACTGCATGCCACGTACATCTCCGAGTTCTCCACCCTGCCCATGCCACCGGACAGCGACCTCGCGATCCCGCCGTCCGAGGGCCACATCGTCGCCTCCCGCATCCTCGACTCCGGCGTGCAGATCCTCGGCACCGGCAACACCCTGGAGAACAGCGAGATCGCGCAGTCGGCCGGTGACGGCGTCCTGGTCCGCGGCACCGGCAACACCGTCACCGACAACTACATCCATGACGTCGGCTGGATGGGCAGCTACACCCCGGGCATCGAGATCAACGGCAACGGCCACACGATCACCCACAACACCATCCGCCGCACCGGACGAGCGGCCATCGACACCGCCTACCAGGTCAACGGCACCGAATACCACGACAACCGCATCGCCTACAACGACATCTCCGAGGCGATGCGCACCTCCCGCGACGGCTCACCCTTCTACGTCTGCTGCAGCCTGAACGGCACCGGTACCTCCATCGACCACAACACCGCACACGACGCCGACGGCCAGAACGGCTACTACATCGACAACTATTCCGGCCACTTCCGGCTGCACCACAACGTCGCCTGGAACACCGGCAGCCGGGGCGTCTACTTCAACGGCCACACCGGCCCCAGCATCGCCAACGAAGACCACAACTCCAGCTACGGAGTGGGCGTCAACGTCGCCTCGGTCGCCCTCGGCGGCGCCACGGACGCGTCCGGCTCGTACTTCAGCAACATCGTCGGACCCAAGCCGGTCACTGCGACCCAGGCCGGCAACCCGCTGCCCGTCGTCCGCTCCAACCTCATCAGCGCCGAGCCCGGCTACACGGACGCCGTCAACGGCGAACTGTGGCTGGGACCCGGATCACCCGCCATCGACGCGGGGGAGGTGGTCGACGGCATCACCACCGACACCCTGGGCACGGCTCCCGACCAGGGCGCCTACGAGTACGGCGCGGCCATCTGGTCGACCGGCTGCGACCTGCCCGGCTGCCAACAGCGGGTGCGCCACGGCAACTGGAGCGCCACGTCGAGCGACGGCACCAACGCCTCCGCCACCGTCGACGGCGACATCAACACCCGCTGGACGGCGGCCGCCCCGCAGACCGCCGGCCAGTCCCTGACCGTCGACCTCGGTGAGAACAAGACCTTCAGCCGGCTCTCCCTCGACGCGGGCCGCGACACCAGCGGACAGCCGTACGGCTTCACGGTCTCCGTCAGCACCGACGGCACCCACTGGGGCGAACCGGTCGCCCGGGTCTCCGGCCGCTCCTTCACCCAGGACGCGGTGTTCGCCCACCAGACCACCGCCCGCTACGTGCGGATCACGCTCACCGCGAGCGGCCCCACCGCCTGGGTGGTCAACGACATCCGGCTGTACGGCGACGGGCCCGACGCCGCCTCGACGCTGCAGGCCGAACAGGCCACGACGGTAAGCGGAACAGAGCGCGGCACCGCGGCCACCGGCGTCCTCGGCTCCGGCGACTGGGTGGCCTTCCGCAAGACCGACATCCGCGGAAAACACCTCACCGTACGGCTCAACTCCGCCTGTGCGACGGGCTGCCGGATCCAACTGCGCCTGGACGCGCCGGACGGCCCGATGGCCGCATCGGTGGCTGTCACGGGCAGCGGCGGCTGGCGGGAGCAGTCCGTGGCCCTGAAGCGTGAGCTCACCGGCACGCACGACCTCTACCTCGTGGCGAAGGGCGCGAGCCGGGTCGCCGCGCTCGACTGGTTGAGGATCAGACCCTGACCCGCCACGCCCGGGCCGGGCGGAGGGACAGGAAACCTCTCCGCCAGGCCCGCCTGCGTCCGTGCACCTCGTAGCGATCCCGGGCGCACCGGACACCCCGGGGCATTCAACCCGGTGGCGTCGGGGTAGCCGCCGAAGGCGTCCGCCTTGGTGGAGTCACTGCTCATCGTGCCCTCCACACACCAGGGAGAGACGCCGATGTCGATGAGGAAGCCGACTCCGGCGCCCCCTCCTGGCACGCCCGCACCTTCCGGCGGAGCGACCGAGGCTGGTGAGCGCGCTGCGGACGTTGTCCGGGGCGAAGTCGCCGCACTCGCAGCGGTTCGAGCGCACGCTTGACGCGTCCGACGGCGGTGAGTCCGTCGCAACGGCTCTGGCCGTGGAGTGGGGTGGGAACTGTGAAGCCGTGGTCTTCGGCGTAGTGGTCGGTGGGCGGCACGGTTGGGCTGGGGGGAGTGGCGGCCGTGGGCGCCGTGGGCTGGGGGCTCTCGCCGGGGCGTCGTCATGCCCCGATCCTTCCCCGCCGCTCGGTGGGCGTCATGAGTGCTTCTCCTCATCGGGCCACAACGCCCCGGACGGGTTTCGCGCCAAGGACTGCGCGTCGGGGGTGGTCGTCCGCAGCCGGGCACCGGGGCCCGGACCGTCAGAGACCGCTGGGCGGAGTCTTGGGTTCCGTCAGTACGGTCGACGCCGTCGAGCCTCCCGGTCGCCGCTGTCGGCGCCTGCCCGAGAGCGCGCGTGAGGGCCCGCAGGAGCATGGACCGCCCTTCGCCGGGCACGGTCCACAGGGTCTGCCCGCACACGCCCCACTTCCCGAGCAGGGCGTTCGCGGCGAGGAACCCCGTTGTGGCGGCGCGCTCCATGAGGGCAACGGGCAGGGCGGTGCGAACCAGGTCACCCGCCATGACGACGCCGGGGTCCGGGGTAAGGACAGTGGGCCGGTGTGGGTGGCCGCCGACGGCGAACAGGGGGCAGTCCGCTCGCCACTTACCCGGTCGTGGCGTCCGGATCCAGTCGGCCCGGCTCGGCGAGATCCTCGCCGAGCTGCTGGACGGCGCACTCGCCTTCGACGACCTGGTGCGCGACATGGACCGGTACGGCATGTACCAGGGCGACGGCGGGCGGCCGGCCTTCCCCACGCCCACGGCGACACCGCCGCACCGGTTCTTCCCGCCTCTTCCCTCCACCGGCGCGGCCCTGCTGGTCCGCACCTGCTTCGACGACGAGGCCGGCTGGCAGGCCCTGCTCGGCGAACTGGGCGGGACGGACCCAGACGGCTGGGTCGGCGCGGACCCGGACTTGGACGAGATCGACGAGGAGCACTTCCCGTTGACGGCGCTGGTCGTCGACGACTCTGCCTTCGACGGGCTCCAGCCGGGCCAGGTCCCGGCGCCCGGCCCTCTGACCGTCGTCGACCTGTACGACAGCCCAGGACGGCAGGCCGTCCTTCCCTGCCGCGAGGTCGGATCCATGGCGTGCAACCTGGAGATCGCCAACATGGACTTCTACGAGTTCGTCGCCGAGGACCAAAAGTTCCGCTGACATGGTGTGGTTCACGGCGGAGACGGAGACTGGCACGCTCTGCAACCGCATCCCCGACCACCGCGAGCCGCCGGGCCGGCCGATCCACCCCGGAGGTAGA
Source organism: Streptomyces sp. NPDC007162 (assembly GCF_040634175.1). Taxonomy (NCBI): domain Bacteria; kingdom Bacillati; phylum Actinomycetota; class Actinomycetes; order Kitasatosporales; family Streptomycetaceae; genus Streptomyces; species Streptomyces sp. NPDC007162. The sequence continues at coordinate 661 of NZ_JBEYFC010000638.1, read as the reverse complement.
GGCACGATGACGCCCGCACCCGAACCTGCCGAGAACGGCCCCGCCGCGGCCTCAACGGGCCGCCCCGCGTCCCGGACGCGCGCGGTGCTGGCCGAGCGTGGCTTCGTCGGTTTCGTTCCGTTCGCCTGACGCTGAGGAAGTGCTCACACGGGCGGCCCGGGCTGGTTCTCAAGGGAAAAGGCGCGGGCGTTTGTCATACCGGTGGTCTAAGACGCCATCCGCTTTCCGGCTGCCACGATGGTGTCGCCCGAGACGAGGACGGCACCGTCGTCGATGTGTGTGCTGGTCGGACCGAGCAGTATGCGCCCTGCAGTGATGAGTGTCTGGTTCACGACGTCTCGCTTACTCAGTCGGTGTGCTCGGTGCCGGCGAGGACTCGTCGTCTCACCGCGTCCGACAGCTGGGCCAGCTGCCGCACGTCGTCTTCCAGGCTTTGCGTCAGCGGCATCGCGACCGGGACAGCGTCGGCGGGCGCCGCTTGCGGCTGCTCACTGTGAAGTGCGGTGTAGAGCTGGTCAGCCAAGTCGTCGGCCCACTCTGGCTGCTCCTCCACCAGGCCTATGGTTGGCGCCAGCTGCGGACTGATCGAGGTGGTGGTCGTGGTCATCGCCGTGCCCCCGTCGTCGTGGAGTGCCGCCAGCCGTGGACGTCGGGGATCAGC
>NZ_JBEYFC010000637.1:0-4392 GCF_040634175.1 Streptomyces sp. NPDC007162 | reverse complement strand
GCTCGAACTCGCGACCTCAACCTTGGCAAGGTTGCGCTCTACCAACTGAGCTACGTCCGCATGCGCCGTGGCGCGAGAGCAACTATACCCAACCTCGCTCCCGTGCGAGACGCACTGCCGCATGACGGTTCTCCGCACCGAGTTTGGTGACGGCGGAGGAGAGGTAGTTGCGCACGGTTCCCGGGGACAGCGCGGCCCGCTCGGCGATCTCGGTGACCGGCGCACCGTCGGCCGCCAGTTCCAGCACCTCGGCCTCCCGGCTGGTCAGCGGCGAGTCCCCGGCGGAGATCGCGTCGGCGGCCAACTCCGGGTCGACGTAACGGTTTCCCGCGTGCACGGTGCGGATGATCTCGGCGAGCCGCTGGGCGCTGACCGTCTTCGGGACGAACCCGCGCACACCCGCCGCGAGCGCCCGTTTCAGATGCCCGGGCCGTCCGTGGCCGGTCACGATCAGCACCCGGCAGCCGGGAAGCTCGGTCCGCAGCGATGTGGCCACCTTCACACCGTCCGCCCCGGGCATCTGGAGGTCCAGCACCGCCACGTCGGGCCGGTGGGCGCGCGCCATGGCCAGCGCCTCCGGTCCGCTCGCCGCCTCCGCGACCACGACCAGGTCGTCCTCCAGGCCCAGCAGGGCGGCCAGCGCGCCCCGGATCAGATGCTCGTCGTCGGCGAGCAGCAGCCGTACCGCAGTCGTCATGAGGTGACTCCGCTCACCCTCGGGTCGGCCGTACGGCCGGACAGCGGCACCGAGGCCACCACCCGGAAACCGTCCGGTCCCACCGGTCCGGCCTCCAGCGTCCCGTCCACCACCGCGAGCCGTTCCCGCAACCCGACAAGCCCGGACCCGGCTCCACCGCCGCTGGGGAGCCCTGCTCCGCCCGCGGCCCCGGCCCCCCTGGTCCTGTCCGCGGCCCCGGCAGCCCCGGCCTCATGCGCTGCCCCGGCGACTTCAGCAACCCCGGACTCGGCCTCCACCCCGCTCCCCCCTCCTCCCGCGCGCGAGGGCGCGGCTCCGTCGTTCTCCACCGTCAGCACCACGGATCCCTCCCGTATCCGCACCCCCACCGCACACCGTCCCGCGTCCCCGTGTCGCAGTACGTTCGTGGTGGCCTCCCGCACCACCCACCCGAGCGCCGACTGCACCTCGGCGGGCAGCCCGGCGGTGTCCCCCGTCACCTCGCAGGAGATCCCGGCCGCGGCCAACACCCCCTGTGCTCCGGCGAGTTCCGCGCCCAGGTCGGCCTCCCGGTACCCCCGGACGACAGCCCGTACCTCCCGTTGCGACTCCTGCGCGATCCGCTGCACCTCGACCATCTGCTCGACGGCCTCGGGCCGTTCGCGCCGGGCCAGCTGCACGGCCAGTTCGCTCTTGAGGGCGATGACGGCCAGGTTCCGGCCGAGGACGTCGTGCAGGTCGCGCCCGAACCGCAGCCGTTCCTCCGCCACGGCGAGCCGGGCCCGGGTCTCACGGGCCTCGTCGAGCGCGTAGACGGCGTTCAGCAGCCACACGGAGAAGATCGAGGTGGCGGCGAGGAATCCGCCGGCCAGGAGCACCGCGAACGCCGTGACCAGCGCGGCGACCCCGGGCACGCCCAGCGGGAAGGAGACCGCGCCGGCCCCGCACGCGAAGCCCGCGACGGTGGCCACCACCCGGCGCCGCTCGCGGACGCCGAGCGCCAGGGTGCCGGCACCGAAGGCGAGGACCCCGACGAAGACGGTGGCCGCCGCGCCGTGCAGGTCCTTGCCGGGGCCGCCGTGCTCCCGCAGCACCAGCGCCGTGACGCCGACCACGTAGGTGGCGGCGCCGAGCAGCCACAGCAGCCGCACCGGCTGCTCCCGCAGCCCCCGTGCCCAGTCCAGGGCCCGGGAGGCGGTCACCGCGCAGAGCGCCGCGTGGGCGCCGACCAGCGCGATCAGCCAGCCGCCGAGTACCGGTCCGGCCTCGCCGAACACCGGCAGCCCGATCGCCATGACCTCGATCGCCGCGAAGAAGTGGAACGACCACCGTGTGTACGTCTCGACCTTGGCGGGGGTGGTCTTCCCCCGCCACCAGCCGCCTGCCCCGCCCATCCCGGTCCCGTCCTCCGTCAGCGCCGAGGTTCCCAGCGGAACCACCGCCGTACAGCAAACACCGCCACGACGGTCCAGGCCAGCGCGGTGAGCACGGTGCCGAAGGCGTCGTACGCGCTCAGTTCGCCGGTCCAGCCGGCCCGGACCAGCCGGACGGCCGGGGAGAGCGGGAGGAACGCGCAGACGGCGGCGACGCGGTGGGGCAGGAGGTCGGTGGGCAGGGCGATGCCCGAGCCCACCATCGAGACGAAGACCAGCGGCAGCGCGGTGACCTGGGCGCTCTCGGCGGTGCGGGTGACGGCCGAGGTCAGTGCGGCGAGCGCGGCGCTGAGCGACAGGCCGGTGAGCAGCCCCAGCACGGTGAGGTACGGCGCCTTCGGCGTACCCGCGTCGAGCAGGACCGCGCAGCCGACGGCCAGTACCAGCGCCTGCGCCAGGCCGAGGCAGACGACGGGCAGGGCGGTGCCGCCCAGGATCTCCGTGTCGGTCGGCTCCCCGGTCCGCAGCCGCTTGAGGACGAGTTCCTCGCGGCGAGCCACGTACGCGCTCACCAGGGAGGTGTACACGGCGAAGAGGAAGGAGTAGCCGATGGCGGCGGTGAGCATCAGGGTGCCGAGGTTCACCCCCTTGAGATCGGCCTGGTCGATCGCGGGCCGCACGCTGAACGGCAGCGCGAGGGGCACGAGCAGCGCGGTGACCACGGCACTCCGGTTCCGCCCGAGCAGCACGAACTCCGCCCGCGCCAGGGCCAGGACCCGTCGCCGGGACCGGCCCGTGCAGCGGCCGCTCCCGACGGCGGGGAGCTTCCCGGCGCCCATGCGCCGGTCCTCTCCGGTGATGCCGCTCATGCCGCCGCCCCTGTCTCCCGAGCGATGTGCAGGAACGCCTCTTCCAGGGAGGCCGAGCGCATGTCGAGGGAGTGCAGTTCCACCCGTGCCTTCTCGGCCCAGGCCAGCAGCCCGGTGGCGGTGCGCTGCAACTCCGGGGTCCGCAGGCGTATCACGTCCCCGTCCAGCTCGTGTCCGCTCACCCCGAGCGGGCCGAGCGGTGGCAGGTCGCCCAGGAAGTAGCCGGGGGGCAGCCGGAAGGAGATCCGGGCGGGCTGGGCGGCGGTCACCTCGGCCGGGGTCCCGGTGACCGCGATGCGTCCCGCGTGCAGGATCGCGAGCCGGTCGGCGAGGTCCTCGGCCTCCTCCAGGTAGTGCGTGGTGAGCAGCACGGTCGTCCCGGTGTCGCGCAGTGCGCGGACCAACTCCCAGGTGTCCCGGCGCCCTTCGGTGTCGAGTCCGGTGGTCGGCTCGTCCAGGAACAGCACCTCGGGCCGCCCGAGCAGCGCGAGCGCCAGGTCGAGGCGGCGCCGTTCCCCGCCGGAGAGCTGCTTGACCCGTACCCCGGCCTTGCCGCCGAGCCCGACCAGGCCGAGCGCCTCGCCCGGCGGCCGGGCCCCGGTCGTACAGCCGGCCCACATCCGTACCGTCTCGCCGACGGTCAGTTCGGCCGGGAAGCCGCCCTCCTGGAGCATGACGCCGGTGCGCGGCCGTACCGCTGCCCGCTCGCGGTAGGGATCGTGGCCCAGCACCCGCACCCGGCCGCCGTCCGGCGGCGCGAGGCCTTCCAGGAGTTCGACCGTCGAGGTTTTCCCCGCTCCGTTGGTGCCCAGCAGTGCGTAGATCTCGCCGCGGGCCACGGAGAGGGTGATTCCGCAAACCGCCTCGAACCCGCCCCCGTAGACACGACGGAGATCTGTGACCTCAATCACGTGTTCGTGTTCGCTGTGTTCCATGGCTCAAGCGTCCCGGCGGCCGGGTCGCGGAAGCAGTGCGCGGTGTCATCGCTCGCCATGACAAATGTCAGGGGTCGGCCGAAAGCCGTCGAGGCACGAAAAAACCCCAGTCGATGACTGGGGTTTCTTGCGGAGCCTGGAGCGGACGACGAGGCTCGAACTCGCGACCTCAACCTTGGCAAGGTTGCGCTCTACCAACTGAGCTACGTCCGCACTGCTCCCGACCGGCTCCCACCGATCGGTGCGAGCACCAGCCTACCTGATCCACAAGCTGCTCAGGACCGGCGGTGCAGAGCGGGTGACAGGAATTGCACACTGCGCCTTCCCCCTGGAAGGGGGATGTTCTGCTACTGAACTACACCCGCATGTACTCCGTGGGCTTCGGCTTTTCGGCCTCGCCCCTCGGCGTGCTCCAGACATTAGCTGATCAGCAGGGGGGTAGCGCAAGTCGGCTGTCCCCAGGGGTGGCTGATGACTGTGACAGCCTGTCAAGGTCCGATTGGGTGCACAGTCACGACGCGCTGTTGTGAGGATGTCTC
>NZ_JBEYFC010000636.1:0-4399 GCF_040634175.1 Streptomyces sp. NPDC007162 | reverse complement strand
TGTCTCCGGCATGCGCATGACTACGGCCTTGAGCAAGATCAGAGGTTCTCCGTGGTCGCAGCACAAGCGCTCGAGCGGTGGACGGGACGGGAGCTCCCCGCGCACGCCCCTACGGACCCGCAGTCGGGAACGGCGCCCCTCGCGGGACTGATCGCCCCTTGGAACGGCTGAAGGCCCGGGAGAGGAAACCGACCTCTCACCTGGGCCTTCAGTGTATGGAGCGGGCGACGGGAATCGAACCCGCGTAGCTAGTTTGGAAGACTAGGGCTCTACCATTGAGCTACGCCCGCACAACGCGCGCCGCAGGTCGGTGACCGCGGCACATGAGGCATCGTAGCGGGTCGCCCGGCGCCGAGGCCAACAGGTCGGGCCCGCCGCGATGCGCGGCCGACGCGGGTGGACAATGCGGCCGACGCGGGCGGCCCGGGCATGTACCCTACGTCTCGCACCGAAACGGGGTGTGGCGCAGCTTGGTAGCGCGTCCGCTTTGGGAGCGGAAGGCCGTGGGTTCAAATCCCGCCACCCCGACCACCACCTGACGGCGTCCGTCTTGATCGCCTTTTGGGGCGCTGAGCGGCTGCGGTTACTATGCAAGCTGCGCGCCCGTGTGTCCCGGCCCGCCAAGCGGCGGCCTACGAACTCCTCCGGGCGGCGAAACTCCGCCGGGCCCCTCTGGCGCCGGCAGAACCCAAGAAGTCAGCCACAAGGAGACCGAACCGTGAAGAGCGCCGTGGAGACCCTGAACCCGACCCGGGTTCGGCTCACTGTCGAGGTGCCCTTCGAGGAGCTCAAGGACAGCCTCGACGCGGCGTACAAGAAGATCAACCAGCAGGTCACGGTGAAGGGCTTCCGCAAGGGCAAGATCCCGGCCCGGGTCATCGACCAGCGGTTCGGCCGCGGTGCGGTCCTGGAGGAGGCCGTCAACGACGCGCTTCCGAAGTTCTACACCGACGCGGTCAACGAGGCCGAGCTGAGCCCCCTGGGCCAGCCCGACGTCGACATCACCGAGCTGAAGGACGGCGACACGCTGAACTTCACCGCGGAGGTCGACGTCCGCCCCGCCCTCGAGATCCCGGACTACACCGGCATCGAGGTCGAGGTCGACGCCGTCGAGGTGACCGACGAGGACGTCGAGAAGTCCGTGGAGCAGCTCCGTGAGCGCTTCGCCTCGACCTCTCCCGTCGAGCGCGCCGCCGAGGACGGCGACGTCGTCACCATCGACCTGGAGGCCAAGGTCGACGGCGAGGTGCTGGAGGACGGCATCGCCAGCGGCGTCTCCTACACCATCGGCTCCGGCGAGCTGCTCGACGGCATCGACGACGCCGTCAAGGGCAAGTCGGCCGGCGAGGAGGCCACCTTCGCCTCCGAGCTCAAGGGCGGCTCCGCGGCCGGCAAGGAGGCCGAGGTCACCGTCAAGGTCACCCAGGTCGCCGCGCGTGAGCTGCCCGAGCTGGACGACGAGTTCGCTCAGCTCGCCTCCGAGTTCGACACCCTGGAGGAGCTGAAGGCGGACAGCCGCAAGCGGCTCGCCAACATGAAGACGTACGACCAGGCCACCCAGGCCCAGGAGCGCGTCCTTGAGAAGCTCCTGGAGCTCGTCGAGGTGCCCGTCCCCGAGAAGCTCCTCGAGGACGAGATCAACACCCGCAAGCACAACCTGGAGCACCACCAGCTCGGCCAGATGGGCCTCGACCTCGAGAAGTACCTCGAGATCCAGGGCAAGACCGCCGAGGAGTTCGAGACCGAGACCCGCGAGGCCGCGGTCAAGGGCATCAAGACCCAGTTCGTCCTCGACGAGCTGGTCAAGAAGGAGAACCTCAACGTCAACCAGGAGGAGCTCACCGAGCACCTCATGCGGCGTGCGGCCTCCTCCGGCATGTCCCCCGACCAGTTCGCCCAGGCCGTCGTCGAGGGCGGCCAGGTTCCGCTCCTGGTCGGCGAGGTCGCCCGCGGCAAGGCCCTGGCCGTCGTGGTCGAGGCCGCCACGGTGAAGGACACCAACGGCGAGATCGTCGACCTGGACGACGAGGACGAGGACGAGACGGAGACCGCGACGGAGGCCCCTGAGGCCGCCGCCGAGCCCGCCGACGCCCCGTCCGAGGAGAAGACCGAGGGCTGACCCCCACGGCGCCCGTAACGGCGTACAGGGGCTCCTGGGCACTGTCCCGGGAGCCCCTTCGTCTTTGAGGCCGGGGCGGCCGCGAGGGCGGCGCAGCGGCCGTTCGGGGGCGCGGGGAACTGCGCGACAAGCCACGACTGCGTCGCGCTCGTCCACTCACCGGCACTGTCACGCCGGGTTGACAGCGGCCCTTCCGCCGGAGGCACCCGCGCTACGCCCCCGGCGAACAGCCCTCTTACCGGGATTCCCCGAAGGGACCATCGCGTTAGGGTCCATGAGTACGAGGGCAGCCAAGCCCCCGGCTACGGAAACGTGAGACGGCCCGGCGCCGTCGTAAGACGAGCAGGTGGATACGTGACGAATCTGATGCCCTCCGCCGCCGGCGACCCCTCCATCGGCGGTGGCCTCGGTGACCAGGTCTACAACCGGCTGCTCGGCGAGCGGATCATCTTCCTCGGCCAGCAGGTCGACGACGACATCGCCAACAAGATCACCGCGCAGCTGCTGCTCCTTGCGGCCGACCCCGACAAGGACATCTACCTCTACATCAACAGCCCCGGCGGCTCGGTGACGGCCGGCATGGCGATCTACGACACCATGCAGTTCATCCCGAACGACGTGGTCACGATCGGCATGGGCATGGCGGCCTCGATGGGCCAGTTCCTGCTGACCGGCGGCACCGCCGGCAAGCGCTTCGCCCTGCCGCACACCGACATCATGATGCACCAGGGCTCCGCGGGCCTCGGCGGTACGGTCTCGGACATCAAGATCCAGGCCCAGTACCTGCTGCGCACGAAGAAGACCATGACCGAGCTGACCGCGCTGCACTCCGGCCAGTCGGTCGAGACGATCCTCCGCGACGCCGACCGCGACCGCTGGTTCACCCCGGAAGAGGCCAAGGAGTACGGTCTCATTGACGAGATCATCAGGAACGCCTCGGGTGTTCCGGGAGGCGGCGGCACCGGCGCCTGACACCAGGCCCGGCCACGCCAGACACCGCCGAGACCCCAGCCCCCCGAACGCCACCAGGACGGTGAACACCCTCATGAGCAACATCCCCGGCGCCGCTGACGCCCGCTACGACGGGCCCCGGCCCGACGCCCGCTACGTCATCCCGCGCTTCGTCGAGCGCACCTCCCAGGGCATCCGCGAGTACGACCCGTACGCGAAGCTCTTCGAGGAGCGCGTGATCTTCCTCGGCGTCCAGATCGACGACGCCTCCGCCAACGACGTCATGGCGCAGCTGCTGTGCCTGGAGTCGATGGACCCCGACCGGGACATCTCGATCTACATCAACAGCCCGGGCGGCGACATGACCGCCCTCACGGCGATCTACGACACGATGCAGTTCGTGAAGCCCGACATCCAGACGGTCTGCATGGGCCAGGCGGCCTCCGCGGCGGCCATCCTGCTGGCCGCCGGCACGCCCGGCAAGCGCATGGCGCTGCCGAACTCCCGTGTGCTGATCCACCAGCCGGCCGGTTCCACCGGCCGTGGCCAGCTCTCCGACCTGGAGATCATCGCCAACGAGTTCACGCGGATGCGTGAGCAGCTGGAGAACATGCTGGCCAAGCACTCCAACCGGCCGCTGGAGAAGGTCCGCGAGGACATCGAGCGCGACAAGATCCTCACGGCCGAGGAAGCGCTGGAGTACGGCATCGTGGACCAGATCATCTCCACCCGGAAGATGAACAACTCGGACGTCCGCTGACAGAGGATGTATTCTCTGCCGCCCTTGGCACGGTCTGACCGCGTGCTCGGCACGGTGCACGTCAAAGTGAACCGTGCCAAGGGGGGCCCGTACGGGGGGCCCGGCAAGGTACCGTCGACATAAGGCAGCACCAGGAGCCGCTGGATTCGGAAGAGTCCAGGCGTCTCCCAGGCGAAGGGGAAGCACACCGTGGCACGCATCGGTGACGGCGGCGATCTGCTCAAGTGCTCGTTCTGCGGCAAGAGCCAGAAGCAGGTCAAGAAGCTCATCGCAGGGCCCGGTGTGTACATCTGCGACGAGTGCATCGATCTCTGCAACGAGATCATCGAGGAGGAGCTCGCCGAGACGAGCGAGGTGCGCTGGGAGGAACTGCAGTTGCACTCCAGGATGGAGGCAGTGGTCTACGCGATGCTGGAGAAGATCCTGGAGATCCGCTGAGGCAGCGGAGACCGGCAGCCGTCAGCGCAGCGCGGCGATCAGGTCGGGTCACCTCTCGGACCAGCGGCTCGCGCAGCTCGGGAGCGTCCACGCGCTCCACACGGTCGCCACCGCTGAGGAGGACGTGCTGC
>NZ_JBEYFC010000635.1:0-4410 GCF_040634175.1 Streptomyces sp. NPDC007162 | reverse complement strand
TCCCCCACCACGAGCGCCGTGCGGCCGCCCTCCAGCGGGATCACGTCGAACCAGTCGCCGCCCACCTCGACGGTCGCGCCCGCCGGCTGGTAGCGTTCCGCCTGCTCCGCGGTGAGCACGGTCCCGGCGCCGACGGTCAGAGCGCCGTGCGCCGCCATCGCCTTCACGACCCGCTCGGCGTCCGGCGTGCGGAAGGTGACCTCCGCACAGCGGGCGCCGCCCGCCGCGAGTGCGTCGGCCAGGGGGCCGGCACTCGCGACGGACGCCACGGTGAGCACGGGCAGCAGACGCGCCCCCGCCAGTACGGCGGCCAGGTCCCCCGTCATCGTCCGAGCCATCCGCCGTCGACGGGCAGGGTGGTGCCGTGGATGTAGTCGGAGGCGGGCGAGGCGAGGAAGACGGTGGCGCCGGCGAGGTCGTCGGCGGTGCCCCAGCGTCCGGCGGGGATGCGCTCCAGGATGGCCTTGCTGCGGGCCGGATCGTCCTGGAGGGCCTGGGTGTTGTCGGTGGCGATGTAGCCGGGGGCGATGGCGTTGACGTTGACCCCGTGCGGCGCCCACTCGTTGGCCAGCGCCTTGGTCAGTCCGGCGATGCCGTGCTTGGCGGCGGTGTAGCCGGGGACGGTGATGCCGCCCTGGTAGCTGAGCAGGGAGGCGGTGAAGACGACCTTGCCGTGTCCGCGGGCCACCATGCCGGCGCCCACGGCCCGGGTGAGCGCGAACTGCGCGGTGAGGTTGACCTGGAGCACCAACTCCCAGTCGGCGTCGCTGTGTTGGGCGGCCGGGGTGCGGCGGATGGTGCCCGCGTTGTTGATCAGGATGTCCACGGGGCGTTCGCGTCCGGCGAGTTCCTCGCCCAGAGCGCGGACGGCGTCGGGGTCGGCGAAGTCGGTGCGGATCGCCTCGAAGGAACGCCCGGCCGCAAGGACGTCCTTCTCCACCTGGCTCCCGGACTGTTCCAGGTTGGCGCTGACACCGATCACGTCCGCGCCGGCCCGGGCGAGCGCCCGGGCCATCGCCTGGCCGATGCCGCGGCGGGCGCCGGTGACGACGGCGAGCTTCCCGGTGAGGTCGAAGGCGCTCATGCGGTGGCTCCCCGGGTGTCGTCGGTGCAGTCCACGAGGATCTTCATCACGTCTCCGCCGCTCTCCAGCGCCTCGAAGGCGGCCGGCGCCTCGGTCAGCGGCACGATCTTGGTGATCAGGCGCTGAGCGGGGATCGTGCCGTCGGCGACCAGGGCGACGGCCCGCTCGAAGTCGCCGCGGTCGTACAACCGGGCCCCGACGAGGGTGAGTTCACGCCAGAAGAAGCGGTGCAGGTTGACCTCGCGGGGCCGTGGGTGGATGGCGACCAGGCACAGCCGGCCGCGCACGCCGAGGACGTCGACGGCGGTGTCCACGCCGCCCGCCGCGCCGGAGACCTCGAAGGCGACGTCCGCTCCTGCCTCGCCCGCCCACTGCTGGACGAGTTCGGTGATGTCGGCTGCGGCCGGGTCCCAGGTCCTCAGGCCCAATTCCTCGGCGAGCAGCCTGCGGTGGGCGTTGAGTTCGACCACCCGTACCTCGGCGCCGGCGGCGCGGGCGACCAGGGCGATGAGGATTCCGACGGGTCCGCCGCCGACCACGACGGCCTTCTCGCCCTCCTTCACCGCCGCCCGGCCCACGTCGTGCACCGCGACCGCCGTCGGTTCGACGAGCGCGGCCTGGTCCAGCGGGAGGGAGTCGGGCAGGCGGATGAGGGCGGCGGCGGGCACGGTCCAGCGCTGCTGCATGGCACCGGGGGAGTCGATGCCGATGAAGTCCAGGTGCTGGCAGATGTGCTGGTGGCCGGCGCGGCAGGCCGGGCAGGTGTCGTCCCAGCGCAGCGGCATCACGGTGACCGCGTCGCCGGGGTGCCAGTCCTCGACGCCGGGTCCGACGCGGACGATCCGTCCGGCCATCTCGTGTCCCAGGACGGCGGGCGCGGCGACCCGGGCGTCCATGTCGCCGTGGAAGATGTGCAGGTCGGTTCCGCAGATGCCGACGTAGGCGGGAGCGAGTTCCACTTCGCCGGGGCCGGGCTCGGAGCCGGCCGCGGGCGCGGTGTCCAGGGTGCGGGCCGCGATGTAGCGGACGGCGAGAGTCATCGTGGGGTCAGGGTCCCTTCTGCGCGGACGCCGATGGTCAGCAGCAGGTTGGCGTAGGTACGGGTGTCACCGGTGACGACGGCGAGTGCCAGGTCGGGGGAGCGGGCGGCGTCGTAGAACGCGAAGCGGCCGAGCGTGTCGACGGGCACCGGCGCCAGTCGGGACCGGTACTCGGCGATGGCCGCCGGCTCCGGCTCGCCCTCGGGCGGCACCATCACCTGCGCCGCCTCCACGGGCAGGGCGCGCAGGAGCACGTCCAGGACGGTAGTGACGTCGAGGGTGCCGGGTGCCAGGTTGAGGTGGACGGTCCTGGCTCGTTCGCCGACGGCGGTGCTGGCGGGGTAGTGGCCGTCGGCGAGCAGGACACGGGCGCCGTGCCCGGCTCCGGCCAGCGCTTCGAGGATGCCGGGGTGCAGCAGTTCGGTCAGCAGCACGCAGTGCTCTCCTTACGTGTCGTTCTCGTGGTCGGACAGCCGGTAGAAGGCGGTCGCCGCGTCGCAGAGCACCGCCCGCCTCTCCTGCGGTGAGCAGTCGTCCAGCAGTTGTTCGGCGGCGGCCGCCCAGCGGGCCCAGCCTCCGGCGAGGACGCAGACCGGCCAGTCGGAGCCGAACATCAGCCGCTCCGGGCCGAAGGCGGCCAGCAGGGTGTCCCACACCGGGCGGATGTCGTCGAGCGTCCACCTGTCGTGGTCGGCCTCGGTGATCAGTCCGGAGACCTTGCACCGCACCTGCGGGTGGCCCGCCAGCTCGCGCACCTTGCGCATCCAGTCGGGCAGCGTGGGCTGTCCGACGGGCGGTTTGCCCGCGTGGTCCAGCACGAGCGGGAGGTCCGGGAAGCGCTGGGCGAGGCGGATCGCCTGGTCGAACTGGTGGCTGCGGATGAGCACGTCGTAGCCGAGGCCCCGGTCCCGTACGGCGCGCAGGCCCCGCTCGACGGACGGCTGCTGCAGCCACTCCGGGTCGGACTCCCCCTGCACCAGGTGGCGCAGGGCCCGCAGATACCCGCCCCCGGGCCCGGAGCGCAGTTCGTCGAGTACGTCGCCGACCGCGGGGGAGGTCAGGTCCGCCCAGCCGACCACCGCGCCGACCAGCGGCTCCGTGGCGGCGAGGTCGAGCAGCTCCGCCGTCTCCGCCACGGAGGTGACGCACTGCACGACCACCGTGCTCGTCAGCCGGCGTCCCGTCAGGGGCCGGTCGGCGGCTCGTCGCAGGTCCTCGACGCCGAGGCTGCGGCGGATCGGCTCAAGGCCGGGCTCCTCCAGCCAGGCCTGGGGCCGGCGGTCCAGGTCCCACACGTGGTGGTGGGCGTCGACCAGGGGCAGCGGTTCAGACACGGGCGGACCAGACCGGGCCGTCGGGGTAGCTGTACTCCTTGAGGGAGGCGGGGTGCATCTGCGCGCTCAGTCCGGGCAGCGTCGGGGCGAGGTAGTGGCCGTCGACGATGCGGACCGGGTCGACGAAGTGCTCGTGCAGGTGGTCGACGTACTCGATGACCCGGTCCTCGGTGGTGCCGGAGACGGCGACGTAGTCGAACATCGACAGGTGCTGCACCATCTCGCACAGGCCGACGCCGCCGGCGTGCGGGCAGACGGGCACGCCGAACTTCGCGGCCAGCAGCAGGATGGCGATGTTCTCGTTGACGCCGCCGACGCGGGCGGAGTCGATCTGCACGATGTCGACCGCGCCGGCCTGCAGCAGCTGCTTGAACACCACCCGGTTGGCGATGTGCTCGCCGGTGGCGACCTTGATGGGGCTGAGCGCCCTGCGGACGGCGGCGTGGCCGAGGATGTCGTCGGGGGAGGTGGGCTCCTCGATCCAGTACGGGTCGTAGGGGGCCAGGGCCCGCATCCAGTCGATGGCGGGCTGGACGTCCCATCTCTGGTTGGCGTCCACGGCGATCCGGATGTCCGGGCCGACGGTCTCGCGGGCGGTGCGCAGGCGCCGTATGTCGTCCTGCAGGTCGGCGCCCACCTTCAGCTTGATCTGCGTGAAGCCGTCCGCGACGGCCTCACGGGCGAGGCGGGCCAGCTTCTCGTCGGAGTAGCCGAGCCAGCCGGGGGTGGTGGTGTAGGCGGGATAGCCCTCGTCGAGGAGGTGGCCGATGCGCCGCTCGCGGCCGGGTTCGGCCCGGCGCAGGATCTCCAGCGCCTCGTCGGGGGTGAGCGCGTCGGACAGCCAGCGGAAGTCGACCTGGGCGACCAGCTCCTCCGGCGACATCTCGCCCAGCAAGCGCCACACCGGCTTGCCCGCCCGCTTGGCGGCCAGGTCCCAGGCGGCGTTGACGAC
>NZ_JBEYFC010000634.1:0-4418 GCF_040634175.1 Streptomyces sp. NPDC007162 | reverse complement strand
GTCAGCAGTTCCACGGCCCCCGCGGACCAGTCCACCTGTGGTGTCGGCACGTCCACGTGCAGGGTCCGCGGCAGTACTGCGTGCCGCATCGCCATGACCATCTTGATGATGCCGGCCACTCCGGCGGCGGCCTGCGCGTGCCCGATGTTCGACTTCAGCGAGCCCAGCCACAGGGGCCGCTCACGGTCCTGCCCGTAGGTGGCCAGCAGGGCCTGTACCTCGATCGGATCGCCGAGTCGGGTGCCGGTGCCGTGGCCTTCGACCGCGTCGATGTCCGAGGGGGCGAGGTGGGCGGCGTCCAGTGCCTGGCGGATGACGCGTTGCTGGGAGGGGCCGTTGGGGGCGGTGAGGCCGTTGGAGGCGCCGTCCTGGTTGACGGCGCTGCCGCGGACCACCGCCAGCACCCGGTGCCCCAGCCGTTCCGCGTCCGACAGGCGCTCCAGGACCAGTACGCCCACGCCCTCCGCCCAGCCCGTGCCGTCCGCCGCCGCGCCGTACGCCTTGCAACGGCCGTCCTCGGCCATGCCGCGCTGCCGGGAGAATCCGACGAAGACGCTGGGCGTCGACATGACGGTGGCGCCGCCCGCCAGGGCCATGGAACACTCGCCCGACCGGAGGGCCTGGGCCGCCAGGTGCAGGCACACCAGGGAGGACGAGCACGCCGTGTCCACCGTCACCGCGGGGCCCTCGAAGCCGAGCGCGTACGACACCCGGCCGGTGAGCACGCTCGCCGAGCTGCCCGTCATCAGGTAGCCCTCGACGCCGTCGGGAACCGCGTCGACATCGGTGGCGTAATCCTGGTTGAGGGTGCCGAAGTAGACGCCGATGTCCTTGCCGCGCAGGGCGGTCGGGTCGATGCCGGCCCGTTCGAACGCCTCCCATGACGTTTCGAGGAGCAGCCGCTGCTGCGGGTCCATCGCCAGGGCCTCGCGCGGGGAGATGCCGAAGAAACCCGCGTCGAAGTCGCCCGCGTCGCGCAGGAAGCCGCCCTGGCGGACGTAGCTGGTGCCGGGGTGGTCGGGGTCCGGGTCGAAGAGGTCGTCCAGGTCCCAGCCCCGGTCCTCGGGGAAGGCGCCGACGGCGTCGCCACCGGCCGCCACCAGGTTCCACAGGTCCTCGGGTGACGTCACGCCGCCCGGCAGCCGGCAGGCCATGCCGACGATGGCGACGGGTTCCGTGCGTGCGGCCTCGATCTGGTCGAGCCGCTGCCGGGTCTCGTGCAGGTCGGCGGTCACCCGCTTGAGATACCGGACCAGTTTCTCGTCATTGTCCACCGGCGATCACCTTCCTCTTCACTCGTGGGCGCGGCTGGGGTCCGACGGGTCGACGATCCCGAACTCCTCGTCGATGAAGGCCAGGACGTCGTCGACCGATGCTGTGTCGAGCGTCGTCTGGATGCTGTCGGTGCCGCCGGCCGGTCCGGGGGCGACGGTGCTGAGCCGGGCCGCCAGCATCCGGAGCCGGGCGGCGGCGACGGTGTCCTTGGCCCGGTCGGCCGGGCGGGCCGCCACCAGGTCCTCCAGCCGTGCCAGCTCGCCCAGCAGCGGGTCCTCCGCGGTGCCCGTGTCCAGCAGGGTGTTCAGGTGGTCGGCGAGTGTCCCGGGTGTCGGGAAGTCGAAGGCGAAGGTGGCGGGAAGGCGCAGCCCGGTGCGGGCGAGGAGCCGGTCGCGCAGTTCGATCACCGTGAGCGAATCGAAGCCGACGTCGGTGAAGGCCGCCTCGTGCCCGATGCGGCCGACGGAGGTGTGACCGAGGACGTGGGACGCTTCCTGCCGGACCAGGTCGAGGAGGATCGCCTGCCGGTCGGCGGCGCCCACGCCGGCCAGCCGGGTGCTGAGCGCGTCCGCCCCGTCGGCCGGTGCCCGCCTGACCCGCTGCCGCCCGCGCCGGGGTTGGGGGACCAGGCCGCGCAGCAGCGGGGGGACCGGCCTGCCGGCGGCCTGGGCACGCAGGGCGCCCACGTCCAGCTTCATGGGGAGCAGTACCGGTGTGCCGCCGCGCAGTGCGGCGTCGAACAGTGCCATGCCCTCGGCCGCCGACAGTGGTGTCATGCCGTCGCGGGCGAGCCTGCGGTGGTCGGTGGCGTCGAGTCCGGCCGTCATGCCGGCGTCCTGGGCCCACATGCCCCAGCCGAGGGAGAGCGCCGGGAGTCCCCGGGCGGCGCGGTGCTGTGCCAGGGCGTCCAGGTAGGCGTTGGCGGCGGCGTAGTTGCCCTGCCCCGAGCTGCCGAAGGTGCCGGCCGCGGAGGAGAAGAGGACGAAGGCGGAGAGGTCCAAACCGGCGGTCAGTTCGTGGAGGTGGCGGGCGCCGTCCGCCTTCGGGCGCAGCACCGTGTCCATACGGTCCAGTGCCAGCGCCGTCAGTACGCCGTCGTCCAGTACGCCGGCCGTGTGCACCACCGCCGTCAACGGCGCGTCGGTCGGTACCCCGGCCAGCAGGCCGGCCACGGCCTCCCGGTCCCCGACGTCGCAGGCGAGCACGTGGACACGAGCCCCGGCCGCCTCCAGTTCCGCCGCCAGCTCGGCCGCGCCGGGCGCCTTGGGTCCGCTCCTGCTGGCCAGGACGAGACTGCGCGCTCCGTGCGTACGCACCAGGTGCCGGGCCACCACCGCACCGAGCGACCCCGTGCCGCCCGTGACGAGCACCGTGCCTTCGCCGATCGGCGTGCTGCAGGTCACGGGTGTCTTACCCGGAGCCCCGGCGCGCACGAGCCGGCGCAGGAAGCACCGTCCCTCGCGGACCGCGGCCTGTGTCTCGTCGGCGGCGAACAGGGCGGGTACGAGCGTGCTCAGTTCCGTGCGCGAGGACGGCGCGTCGTCGATGTCGACCAGGGCGACGCGTCCGGCGTTCTCCGACTGCGCGGTCCCGGCCAGACCCCACAGGGCGCCGAGCGCGGGGTCGACATCCTCTCCCGGTGCCACGGCCACCGCACCCCTGGTGATCACGGCCAGCCGCGTGCCGTCCAGGGCCGGTTCGGCCGACCACGCCTGGACGACGGCCAGCAGGCGGCCGGTCAGGTCGCGCAGGGCGCCGGGTTCCGTCAGCTCGACCATCAGCGTGCCGGTGAGGCCGCCGCCGCGTGCGGCCAGTGCACGCACGTCCGCCGCCGTGCCGACCGGCACCGTCACGGACTCCGTGACGTGGTCCGGGGCGGACGGTGCCGCCGGCGTCGTCTCCTCCCAGTCCGGGCGCAGCAGGTGCTCGGAGGCCTGGCCGCCGGCGAACCGCGCGGGCTCGACCGGGCGGGACACCATCGAGCCCACGGACGCGACGGGGGCGCCGGTCCCGTCGGCCAGGTGCAGGGTCATGCTGTCCCCGCCGGTCGGAACCACCCGTACCCGCACGGCTGTGGCACCCGTGGCGTGCAGGGTGACGTCGCGCCACACGTAGGGCAGTGTCGTGTGCGCGCCGGTACGGTCGGCGCGATGCTGGAAGTCGGCCGCGTGCAGGGCGGCGTCGAGGAGCGCCGGGTGCAGTCCGAAGGCCGCCGCCCGGTCCTCGTGGTCGTCGGGCAGGGCCACCTCGGCGTACACCGCGCCGTCCACGCGCCAGGCGGCCCGCACCCCCTGGAACACGGGCCCGTAGCGGTACCCGGCCTGCTCCAGACCGTCGTACAGTGCCGCCACCTCCGCCGGGTCCACGGCGACGGCGCCCGCCGGCGGCCACACCGACAGGTCCACCGCCTCCGGTGTCGTACTCGGCGTCGTATCCGGCGCGGATATCGGACGCAGCGTCCCGGAGGCGTGGCGGACCCAGGCGGCGCCCGCGTCCTCGGCCCGCGAGTGCATCCGTACCGTGCGCCGGCCGTCCTCCCCGGCCGCCCCCACGCTCACCCGCAGCCGAACCCCGGTGCCCTCGGCCAGCGGCAGCGGTGTCTCCAGGACCAGTTCCTCGACCGCGCCGCACCCCACCTCGTCACCGGCCCGCACGGCCAGTTCCACGAACGCCGCCCCCGGCAGCAGTACCGCTCCGGCCGCGACGTGGTCGGCCAGCCACGGGTGGGTGGCCAGGGACAGCCGGGACGTGAACAGCACCTCCTCCGACTCCGGCACCTCCACCACCGCGCCCAGCAACGGGTGACCGGTCTCCTCCAAGCCCGCCGCCGTCACGTCGCCGGCCGCCGCGCCGTCCGCCGTCAGCCAGTAGGTCTCCCGCTGGAACCGGTAGGTCGGCAGGTCGGCCGGGCCGGCGTCCGTCCGGCCGAGCAGCGCGGACCGGTCGACCGATACGCCCCGGGTGTGGCAGACGGCCAGTGCCGTGAGGACGGTGTGTACCTCGTTGCCGTCGTGGCGCAGTGCGGGGACGAACACGGCCTGGCTCTGTGGGCCGGAGTCGAGGTTTTCGCGGGCCATGGCGGTGAGGGTGCTGTCGGGGCCGAGTTCGAGGTAGGTGGTGACGCCGTGGTCGGCGAGGGTGTG
>NZ_JBEYFC010000633.1:0-4463 GCF_040634175.1 Streptomyces sp. NPDC007162 | reverse complement strand
ACCCCGTACGAGCGCCAGACCGCAGCCAGCGACACCATCACCGCCCACAACGCCGGCTGCACGACATCCACCCGCCGCAACGCCGACTCGTCACCGAGCACATCGGCCAACGACCAGTCCACGAACGGTTCCAAAGCCTCCGCACACTCACGCATCGACAAAGCGAAGACAGGCGAAGACCCGATCAGCTCCTGCGCCATCCCCACCCACTGCGCACCCTGACCCGGGAACACGAACACGACCCGGTCCGTGAAACGGGCGGGAGCCGGTTCGATGGCGTCGTCGCTGATGGCGCGCAGGCCGGCCAGCAGCTCGTCCCGGTCGCCGGACACCACGGCCGCCCGGTGCTCGAAGGTCTCGCGGCTGGCCAGCAGCGACCATGCAACGTCCACCGGACGCAGTTCGGGAACCGATTCCACATGTTCCAGCAGCCGCGCGGCCTGTGCCCGCACCGCCGCGGCAGTCTTGCCGGACACCACCCACGGCACGACGGCGGTCGCATCGGGCATCGACTCGGCCCCGGCATCGGCGGGATCCGGTTCCGGCGCTTCCAGGATGATGTGTGCGTTGGTGCCGCTGATGCCGAAAGCGGACACCCCGGCCCGGCGGGGACGGCCCGTCTCCGGCCACGGCACGGCCTCGGTGAGCAGCCGGACGTCGCCCTGAGTCCAGTCGACCTTCGTCGACGGCTCGGTCACGTGCAGGGTCTTGGGCAGGATGCCGTGACGCAGCGCCATGACCATCTTGATCACGCCACCGACACCCGCGGCCGCCTGCGTGTGGCCGATGTTGGACTTCAAGGAGCCGAGCCACAGGGGCTTGTCATCGGGGCGGTCGCCGCCGTAGGTCGCCAGCAGGGCCTGGGCTTCGATCGGGTCACCGAGCCTGGTGCCCGTACCGTGGGCCTCGACCGCATCCACGTCGGCGGGTGACAGACCCGCGGTCGCCAAGGCCTGACGGATCACGCGCTGTTGGGAGGGGCCGTTCGGGGCGGTCAGGCCGTTGGAGGCGCCGTCCTGGTTGACCGCGCTGGCGCGGAACACGGCGAGGACCTCGTGGCCGTTGCGCCGAGCCTCGGAAAGGCGCTCCATCACCACGACGCCGACGCCCTCGGACCAGCCCGTCCCGTCGGCGGCGTCGTCGAAGGACTTGCACCGGCCGTCCGCGGAGAGACCGCCCTGCTTCGTGAGCCCGACGAACATGTCGGACGTCGCCATCACCGTCACACCGCCGGCCAGGGCGAGCGAGCACTCACCTGACCGCAGGGCCTGGGCCGCGAGGTGCATGGCCACCAGCGACGACGAGCAGGCCGTGTCCACGCTGACCGCGGGACCTTCCAGCCCCAGGGCGTACGCCACACGACCGGACATCACGCTGGTCGCCGCGCCGGTGAGCACATGTCCGCGCAGGTCGTCGTGGCCGCGGTTGACCAGGTCGAGATAGCCGGTCTGGTAGGCGCCGACGAAGACGCCCGTGGCGCTGCCCGCCAGGGCCGAGGGGGTGATGCCCGTACGTTCCAGGGCCTCCCAGGCCACTTCCAGCAGCAATCGCTGCTGTGGATCGGTCGCCTGGGCCTCGCGTGGCGAGATGTGGAAGAACGCCGCGTCGAACTCGTCGACGCCGGTGAGGAAACCACCCTCCGCGGTGATCGACGTGCCGGTGCCGGAGCCGTCCGGACCGAGCAGCGCGTCGAGGTCCCAGCCACGGTCGGTCGGGAAGGAGCCGATGCCGTCGGTTCCCTCGCTGATCAGGCGCCACAGGTCTTCCGGGCCCTGGACATCGCCCGGGAAGCGGCAGGCCATGCCGACCAGCACGATCGGGTCGTCGGTGACCGTGCCGAACGCCGGCACCGACGCCGGCCCGGCAGCGTCCGGCTCGCCGACCTCGCCGGCCAGGTGCGCAGCCAGCCGGGTGACGGTCGGATAGTCGAACACCGCGCTCGCGGCAAGGCTGAGCCCGGTACGGGATTGCAGCAGGTTGCGCAGCTCCACCGAGGTCAGCGAGTCGAAACCCAGCTCGCTGAACGGCTGCTGGGCGTTGATCTGCGCGGCCGAGGCATGCCCCAGCACCACCGCGGCCGACTCGCGGACCAGCTCGACGAGGACCTTCTCCCGCTCGGCCGGCGGCAGAGCGGCCAAGCCTTGACCGCCGCTGGCGTCGGGCGCGGCGCCGGCGGTACGCCGGGCAGGGCCGCCGACCAGAGCCCGCCACAGGGCGGGAAGCTCCGGCTGCGCCCGCAACGACCGCAGATCGAGCCGTGTCGGCGCCAGCAGCGGGAGATCGGCCCGCAGCGCCTCGTCGAACAGCTCCAGGCCGTGTTCGACGGCGAGCGCAGGCAGCGCCGCCCGGCCCATCCGCCGCCGGTTGGTCTCCGACAGCGTGCCGACCATGCCGACCTCGGTCGTCCACGGCCCCCAGGCCATCGACACGCCGGGCAGACCGTCGTGGCGCCGTTGCTGCACGAGCGCGTCGAGGAAGGCGTTGCCGGCGGCGTAGTTGGCCTGCCCGCCGCCGCCGAGCAGCCCGCCGATCGACGAGAACAGGGCAAACATCGACAGGTCCAGGCCGCGGGTCAGCTCGTGCAGGTGCCAGGCCGCATCGACCTTCGGTGCGAGCACCCGGTCCAGTTGTTCCCGCGAGAGCGTGGCGACGACGCCGTCCTCGACCACACCCGCGGTGTGAACGATTCCGCTGATGTCGTGGGCGCCGATGACCTCGGCCAGGGCCACCCGATCGGTGACGTCACAGGCCACGACCTCGACGGCGGCACCTGTGCCAGACAGCTCCGCGACCAGCTCCTCCGCACCCGCTGCCGCCATTCCTCGCCGGCTGAGCAGCAGCAGGCTCCGCACACCGTGCTCGCCGACCAGGTGCCGGGCCACCACGCCGCCCAGTCCGCCAGTGCCGCCCGTGATGAGAACGGTTCCGGCGTGCTCCAGGGGCGTCGGCGGCTCGTCCGTGGGCTCGGTCCTTGTCAGTCGCGCGGCGCGTAGTGTCCCGTTGCGCAGGGCCAGCTGGGGCTCCCCACTCGCCAGGACGTGACCGAGCAGTGCGGCGTCGACGCCCGTGTCCCTGCCCGTGTCTGCGTTCGCGTTCGTGTCTGCGTCCATGTCGAGCAGGACGATGCGGCCCGGGTTCTCGGTCTGTGCCGAGCGCACCAGGCCCCACACCGCCGCGGCGGCC
Organism: Streptomyces sp. NPDC007162; assembly: GCF_040634175.1. Classification (NCBI taxonomy): domain Bacteria; kingdom Bacillati; phylum Actinomycetota; class Actinomycetes; order Kitasatosporales; family Streptomycetaceae; genus Streptomyces; species Streptomyces sp. NPDC007162. The sequence goes on along the minus strand of NZ_JBEYFC010000633.1, from coordinate 1,280 downwards.
AGATCGGTGACCGGTTCGCCGGGATTGGCGGCAACCGCGCCGCGGGTCAGGACAACCAGCGGGATCGTGGCCTCCGTCAGCCAGGACTGCAGCTGCTCCAGGACGCGGCCGACGAGTTCGTGCGTGGACGCGGCGACGTCGCCCGGGGCGGCGGAGGCGGACAACACGGCAGCCTGCGCCGACTCCTGGTCCGTGCTGTCGGCCGTCACCCACTTGGTGACCGGGCTGCCGGTCGCGGCGATGTCGATCCAGTCCAGCCGTAGCAGGGACCGGTCGCCCCGGACAGCCGTGATGTTGATGGTGTCCAGGTGCCGGAGGCTCAGCGAGCCGATCGACAGCACCGGCTGCCCGGCACCGTCCGCCGCCGCGATGGAGACTGCCGCATCGTCCGTGCGGGTCAGGGCCACCCGTAGGTGGGCGGCACCGGCCGCGTGCAGGACCACGCCGGTGAACCCGAACGGCGACCCGTCGACTCCGGTGAGCTTTGCGGTCTGCAGCACCGCGTCGAGCAGGGCCGGATGGATGCCGTACGACTCCGCACCGGCCTCGGCGGGCACAGCAACCTCGGCGACGACATGGCCGGCGCGCCGCCAGGCCTTGGTCACCCCCTGGAACAGCGGGCCGTACTCGACGCTGTCGTAGAAGTCGGCGAGGTCCAACTCTGTCGCGCCCGGCCCGGGCCACGCCCCGGTGACCAGGTCGAGCTCCGGGCCGGCCTGCGCCGGGGTTGCCTGTGCCGGGGTGGCTGTCACCGCTCCGGTGACGTGCCTGGTCCAGGACTCGGCGTCGTCCCGGCGGGCGTAGACGGTGACGCTGCGGCGCGTGGTGCCCGGCTCGGCGGGGTCGTCGCCGACCACTACCTGGAGCTGGACGCCGCCCTGGGCGGGCAGCACCAACGGCTCCTCGAGGACGAGCTCGTCGAGGTGGCCGCAGCCGACGCTGTCCCCGGCGCGGACGGCGAGTTCCACGTAGCCGGAGCCCGGGAACACCGCAGCGCCGTCAACCGTGTGCTCGGCCAGCCACGGATGGGTGCGCAGCGACAGGCGGCTGGTGAAGACCGCGCCGTTCGTACGGGGCAGCGGCAGCATGGCGCCCAACAGCGGGTGGCCGGCGGCGCTCAGGCCCGCGGCGGTCACGTCCGTCGGCTGATGCACCGGTTCCGGCCAGAAGCGCTGGTGCTGGAACGCGTAGGTCGGCAGCTTGACCCGCTGCGCGTCCAGGCCCTCGAACACCGGCGCCCAGTCCACGGCGACGCCGTTCGCCCAGAGGTGCCCGATCGC
>NZ_JBEYFC010000632.1:0-4467 GCF_040634175.1 Streptomyces sp. NPDC007162 | reverse complement strand
CGCCGGCATCCGCCACGGCTGGATCCGCAAGATCAAAGACGCCACCTACACCACGGCCTTGACAACACCCAACACCCCTTAACTACGCGGCATTGCCCCTTGACCCACCCAACCAGCCCCGACGCCGTCATCCTCGACTACAACGGCGTCATCGGACTCCAGCCCGCCCGCACCCACTGGCTCCGACTGGCCCGCACCTCCTCCTGGCCCGAAGACGATCTCACCGGCTTCCAGCAAGCCTTCTGGCACGCCCGCGACCTCTACGACGCCGGCCAGCTCAGCGACCTGGCGTACTGGGCACGCGTCCTCGGCGCACACCCCGGCCCCCGCCTGCTGCGCAAACTCCGCGCCGCGGACACCGCCATGTGGACCGAGACCGACACGAGCGTCCTGGCCGTCCTGCACCGCGCCCACGCCACCCGGCTGCGCATGGTGCTGCTCTCCAACGCACCCGCCCACCTCGCCACCGTCCTCGACACCCACGACTGGCGGCACTTGATGACCCAAGCCCTGTACTCGGCCCGACTTCAGGTATGCAAGCCCGACCCGGCCGCCTACCAACACGCGTTGCAGGCCACGGGAGTTAGCGATCCGCGACGCGTGCTGTTCGTGGACGACCGCACCGACAACTGCCGGGCCGCTACCCGCCTGGGCCTGCGGACGCTGCACTACACCGGCTCCGCCGACGCCCTCCGAGAAGCCCTCGCGCTCGCTGCCTGAGCTGCTCGCCTTCACCCTTCAGGAACCTGTGACCTCTCACGACGACCTGCGCACGATGGACGGAGACGTCTTCGTCTCCCCGCGCCATCTCGCCTCCACCACGGGGACCGGCGATCCGGCCCTCGCCCCCCTCACCGGCCTCGGCTGGGACCTCCACCACGACGACCTAGAAGTTACGTGGAATCACTTGCGAGGCTGGTGTCCTCGTACGGGGACCCACGGACTGAAGGGATCAGCAGTACCAGATGGTCGAGCTGAGGGAGAAGTGGCCGATACTCGGTCGGCACGAGCAGGCAGCGGCGTGGCTGCAGGTGTGGCGGGACTTGGGACGGGCGCCGAGGACGATAGATGCCTACGCCCGGGGGCTGGCGGAGTACCTGGAGTTGTGCGAGCGGGAGAGCGTGGACCCGGTGCGGGCCACGCGGGCCCATATCGCACTGTACATACGTGAGTTGAGCTCACGGCCGAGCCGCCGAGGCGGCAACGTCGTGGCGCTGGACTCCGGTGCCGGGTTGTCGAACGCGACGCTCCAGCAGCGTCTGGTGTCGGTGCGGTTGTTCTACGGCTTCCTGGTCGACGAGGGGCTGCGCCAGGGCAATCCCGTCGGCCGGGGACGCTACACCCCTGGGGTCCGTGGCGGCGGGCAGCAGCGTGGGCTGGTGCGGAGGCTGGTGAACCTTCCCTGGATCCCCAGCGACGAGCAGTGGCGGGCCGTTCTGGCGATCGCCGCCGTCGAGCCGGTACGCACCCGGCTCATGCTGGCCCTGGCCTACGACGCGGCCCTGCGCCGGGAGGAGTTGTGCTCGCTGCGCACCGACGACCTGGACCCGGGCCGGCGGCTGGTGCGGGTGCGGGCGGAGACCACCAAGAGCCGCCGGGAGCGGGTCGTGCCCTACTCGGCGGCGACCGGGGTCCTGCTGGCGCAGTACCTGGTGCACCGGGCCACGGTCAGCCGGGCGCGCGGTGGGCTGTTCCTGTCTGAGTCGCGGCGCAACTTCGCCCAGCCGCTGAGCCTGTGGACGTGGTCGAAGGTGGTGCGCCGGATCGCCGTGGCGGCCGGGGTGGAGCGTTTCTCCACGCACACCACGCGGCACCTGTGTCTGACCGACTTGGCACGGATGGGCTGGGAGGTGCACGCGATCGCCACGTTCGCCGGACACCGGCACACCGACTCCACCATGCAATACATCCACCTCTCGGGCCGGGACCTGGCCGAGAAGTACGCGCGCGGGATGGAGCACATCCACGCCCAGCGGGTCGCGTTCTTGAGCGCCGACGCCGACGGCACTGGACGGCCGCGGTGACCGCGCTTGCCCTGGCCGCAGGGGAGACGGCACTCGAGTGGGCCTGGCCGGTGGACGGCGCTTCATGGGACCGGGTCCCGCAACTGAGCGCCGAGGAGCGGGCGGTGCTGGTGCAGGCCAGCCCGCGGCTGTTGCACTCCTCGCGGCTGACCCGGGTCGAACGCGGTGCGCTGGCGCGGTTGCTCGGGCCGCTGGAGCAGGTGCGGTCCTGCCTGTGGATCCCGGACAAGGCCGGACATCACCGGTGGGTCGACTTCCAGGTGGTCGGGATGCTGCTGGTGCGCACCGCCGAGGCCGGTTCGGTGTGGTGGGGTTGGGACCAGGCCACGTGGACCCGTGTGATCGGGTCCGACGCGCAGGAATGGAGCCGTCAGTGGCCGGCGCAGACGTCGCGGGCATGCCGCCTTCGCCTGCTGGCCTACGCCTACCTCCTGGGCGCGCCCGTGGACGAAGCCCTGTTCCTCGGCTTCGAACGGCTGCGCCTCGCCCGGACGGTCTTCGGCCCCGAGATCGTGGACCGGGAGGTCAACACTGTTTACCGGCTGCTGCGTGGCTGGGGTTATCGGATGGACACGGCGGGCAACCGCTCGGTGCGCACGTTGATCGCGCACGCGATGCTCCTCAACCGCAGCCCGCTGCTGGCGGACATGGACGCGGCGCTGGTGGAGAGCCTGCGTGAGGCGGTGCGTTCCACCGGGCGGGCATCCGGTGACCTGTACCCGCTGCAGCGGGCGTTGGCGGCGCTGGGACAGTGCGAGCCGCCCGTCGCGCGCAATGAGGTGCTGCTGGCGGGGCTGCGGGCCCAGCGGTGGACGGACGTGCCGGCGCCGTGGGCCGAGATGGTCTGCCGGTGGTTCGACACCTCCACACTCAGCCGCAACGTCCGCCTGGCCTACCGCCAGGACCTGGCCCGTATCGGCCGGTGGCTGGCCGCCGAGCACCCGCAGATCACCGAGCCCGCCCAGTGGACGAGGGCGACCTGCGCGGCCTGGGTGGCCACGGTGGACCGGATGCGGATCGGCGACTACGTCGAACGCAGTGCCACCCGCGGTGTGTTCGGGGACCCGATGTCTCCCTCCACCAAGGACAGTGCGCTCACCGCCAGCCGCGCGTTCTTCCGCGACCTGCAGGAATGGGAGTGGATCCCGCGCCGGTTCGATCCCGGGCGCGCGCTGGAGACGCCCCGCAGCATCCGCGCCCTGCTGGGTCCCAACCCTCGCGTCATCGCCGACGAGGTGTGGGCCAAGCTGCTGTGGGCCGGCATCAACCTCACCTCCGAGGACCTCCCCACTACCAGCAGCGGGCCGCGCTATCCCCTCGAACTCTCCCGAGCCGTGGTGCTGACCTGGCTGTTCAGCGGCCAACGTAGCGACGAGATCCGCCGCCTGCGCACCGGCTGCATCCGCTGGCAGCACGACGGCACGGACGTCAGCCCGGACGCCGCCGACGTCCTCGCCCGCGACGCCGTCTGCCTGCTGGACGTCCCGACCCACAAGACCGGCACGAGTTTCACCAAGCCGGTCGACCCGCTGCTGGGACAGGCCATCGAGGTCTGGCAGGCCGTGCGCCCCGAGCAGCCGGTGATGCTGGACGCCAAGACCGGCGAGCGCGTGCACTTCCTGTTCGCCCACCGCGCCAAACGGGTCTCCAAGGACTACATCAACCGCACGATCATCCCGGCGCTGTGCACGAAGGCCGGGGTCGCCGCCCGCGACGTCCGCGGCAAAATCACCAGCCACCGGGCCCGCAGCACCATCGCCAGCCAGCTCTACAACGCCAAGGAACCGATGACCCTGTTCGAGCTGCAGGCATGGCTCGGACACAGATCCCCCAGCTCCACCCAGTTCTACGCGAAGATCCCCCAAGAGACGCTGGCCAAGGCATACAGCGAAGCCGGCTACTTCGCCCGCAACGTACGCACCATCGAGGTCCTCGTCGACCGCGACGCCGTCGCCTCCGGGGCCGCGGCAGGCGGCGAGCCCTGGCAGTACTACGACCTGGGCCACGGCTGGTGCACCTATTCCTTCTTCGAACAGTGCCAGCACCGGATGGCCTGCGCCCGCTGCGACTTCTACACCCCCAAGAACTCCAGCAAGGCCCAACTCCTCGAAGCCAAGGAGAACCTGCAGCACATGCTCGCCTCCATCCCACTGACCGAGGACGAACGCGCCGCGGTCGACGACGGCCAAACAGCCATCGACGCGTTCCTCGCCCGGCTCACCGACATCCCCACACCCGCAGGCCCCACCCCACGGGAGCTCGGCCTCCCCGCCACCATCACCATGCTGCCCATCGTGGAGGTCCGCCAAGGCAAACAGGAACGAGCGACTCCCAATAGGTAACACCCACGGACTGCTCATCAAGTGGTCCGACTGCTACGGAAACCGTGAGTACATCTACGACTTGGCGTACCTCCGCAGTACAGTACGGCGCACTGGGAGCC
>NZ_JBEYFC010000631.1:0-4467 GCF_040634175.1 Streptomyces sp. NPDC007162 | reverse complement strand
CCGACAGCTGGGAACACACTCGGGTGTTCCCGGCTGCCGGGTTCTGTGGAGCTCTTCGGCGGCGTTCTGTGGAGCCCCTTCGGGGTGGCCCAACGTGAGCACGTCGTACGAGCCACCGTTCTTCAGCTCGGTGAACGAGCCCATTTCAAATGCACACGCATGCAACAATGGTGCCCGCTGACGCCCTCCTCCTCCCTCGCCTCCCTCCGCGGACGGCCGTCCCTCCCTCGACCACCGCCAGAAGGTGCGCAACCTGCGCCGCGATCCCCGGATCAGTGTCTCGGTCCACGACCTCGCCCACCCCCACACCGCCGTCGAGATCCGGGGAACCGCCGAGATCGTCCCGGACGAGGGCAAGCACCTCCTGCGCGGGCTCTGGCACAAGTACCTCGGCGTCGACCTGCCGGCCGCGAAGTACGACGAGGACCGCGTGATCATCCGCGTCGTACCGCGGAGAATCATCGATGTTCCGGGGGCGTGAGGTTCCCGGCCTGAGGGGGCAGTACGGAACGGCCAGTCAGCCACCTCGTAGGAGCCGACGGCCCCGGACTCGGCCCGGTGCGCACGCGTGCCCTGGGCCACCGGCCGTTGTCAGGACCGACCACGAACTCACGAGGATCGTCGCCCCCTGGCCCATCAGCCAGGGGAGCGATCTGTCCCCCTCTCAAGACGCGGCGTCTGTGCGAAGCTGAAGGTCATGAACCGCAACCCGCATCTGAACGAGCTGGGTGAGTTCCTCAAGGCTCGTCGTGCTGAGCTCACTCCCTCTGATGTCGGCCTGCGCGGCGGGCAACGGCGGCGTGTGAAAGGTCTGCGCCGTGAGGAAGTGGCACTCCTCGCCGCGATCAGCACCGAGTACTACACGCGGATCGAGCAGGGCCGGCTCCAGGCCTCGGCTCCCCTCCTCGACGAGATCGCGCAGGCCCTGCGGCTCAACGACGACCAGCGCACCTATCTCCTCGACCTCGCGGCGAAGGAGCGGGTGCGCCGGTCCGCGTACCGCGAGCGCCAGCAGGTGGACCCGCAGCTACAGCGCATGCTGGACGACCTCAGTGCCTCCCCGGCCTTCGTCATCGGCCGCTGCACCGACATCCTGGGCTGGAACCGGCTCGCCGCCGCCCTGTGGACCGACTTCGGGAAGTACCCCGAGCCGGAGCGGGTGTTCGTCCGGCTGCTGTTCACCGAACCGTGGATGCGCGAGCTGTACGTGGACTGGGAGGAGGTCACCCGGCTGGCCATCGCCCAACTGCGCATGGAGAGCGCGCGCTACCCCGACGACCAGCCCCTGACCGCGCTGGTCGAGGAACTCTCCGCCCGTGACCCGCAGTTCCGGCAGTGGTGGACCGAACACGACGTCGCGATGCGGGGCAAGGGCGTCAAGAAACTGCGCCACCCGGTGGTGGGCGAGCTGACCCTCGACTGGAACACGCTCACCTGCGGCACGGACCCCGACCAGCACATCATCGTGTGGAACGCCGAACCCGGCAGCGCCTCCCACGACGGGCTGCGCCTCCTCGCCTCCTGGGCCGCCGACCAGAAGCCGACCGCGTCCGACGCGGCGACCTGAACGCCTCCAGCTGACCCGAACGCTTCTACGGGGGGACCGATGCGTCCCCCCTCTGGCCGTATCCCCGCCAAGATTCCTCCCCTTTTCCGGGCCTGTGCGAGACGGAAAGGTCGGACACCTCAGCGACCGTATGTCAGACAACGAGGTGCTTCGGATGAGGGCAATAGGTTTCACGGAATTCGGTGGGCCGGAGGTGCTTCAGGTCCTTGAGCTGCCTGCGCCGGATGCCGGTCCGGGCGAGGTGCGCATCCGGGTGCGTGCCGCGACCGTCAACGCGGTCGACGCCCTCCAGCGCAAGGGGCCCGCCCGGTCCGCGGACGCCCGGCCGCCGTTCGTCCCCGGTATGGAGGCCGCCGGTGTCGTGGACCAGATCGGCGTGGGTACGGACACGGAGCTGCGCGTCGGCGACCTCGTGATGGCGATCGTGCTCGCCGACGGTGCCCACGGCGCCTACGCCGAGCAGGTCGTGGTCCCGGCGCAGTCCGTGGTGCGCACACCCCACGGCGCGAGCGACGTACAGGCCGCGACCCTGCCGATGAACGGTCTGACCGCCCGCCTCGCGCTGGACACCCTCGGCCTGAAGGCCGGACAGACCGTCGCCGTCACCGGAGCTGCCGGCGCGGTGGGCGGCTATGCCGTCCAGCTGGCCAAGGCAGATGGGCTGCGCGTGGTGGCCGACGCCTCGGAGCAGGACGAGACCCTGGTCAAGGAACTCGGCGCCGACATCGTCCTGCGACGCGGCGCCGAGTACCCGGACCGGGTCCGCGCGGAGGTCCCGGAAGGCGTCGACGGACTCCTCGACGGTGCGTCCCTCGGCGCTCTCGCCGCCCTGGCGGTGCGTGACGGAGGCCGAGTCGTCACGCTGCTCGGCTACGACGGTCCCGGTGAACGAGGCATCGTATACGAGCCGATCGTCGTGTTCCGCTACGCCCGGGAGCGGGCCAAGCTCGACCGGCTGCGGCAGCAGGCGGAGGACGGCCAGGTCACCCTCCGGGTCGCCAGGACGTTCCCCGCGGAGCAGGCCGCCGAAGCACACCGGCTCCTCGCCGCGGGCGGTGTGCGCGGCCGGCTGGTGCTGACGTTCTGACGTCTGACGCTCTGACGGCGGGCACGTACCGGCACTGAGGAGCGTCCCGTCCCTCGGCGCCACCGCGCGGGTGCGGCCGGAAGACATCCGGCCGCACCTGCGTGCTATGCGGCGAACGCGTTCACGCTCGTCAGCTCCGCCGACAGCTCCCACAGGCGTGCCGCCTGCTCCGGGTCGGTCGCCCAGTCCTTGACGCCGCGCATCTCGCCGTCGGCGGGAGCAGGCTCGGCGACGTCGCAGTCCTCGAGGTAGAGGCCGCCCAGTCCGGTCAGCTGGGGTGAGGTCGCCGCCCATACCTGCGTGGCCGCGCCCTGCTGCGGGGCCTTGAAGAAGTCGGGGTCGCGCAGGTTGCCGTCCCCGTCGAACCAGCCGAACTCCACCCTCTCCTCCTCGGGCACGTGGCGCAGGAGCGGCGTGATGATGACGCCGGGATGCACGGCGAAGGCGCGGACGCCGACGCCCTTGGCGAGCCTGTCCAGGTGCACGGCGAAGAGCGCGTTCGCGGTCTTCGCCTGCCCGTACGCCTGCCACTTGTCGTAGTCCCGCCGCCAGTGGATGTCGTCCCAGCGGATGCCGGACATGTGGTGGCCGCCGGAGGAGACGGAGACGACTCGTGCGCCGCCGGGTTCGAGGGCGGGCCACAGACGGTTGACGAGCGCGAAGTGACCGAGGTGGTTGATCGCGAACTGAGCCTCCCAGCCCGGCCCCACCCGCGTTTCGGGGCAGGCCATGATCCCGGCGCTGTCGATGACGAAGTCGACCGTCCTGCCCGAGGCGAGGTACCGCTCCGCGAAGCCGCGCACGCTCTCCAGGTCGGAGAGGTCCATCTCGTCCACCTCGACGCCGGACACCCCCTCCAGCGCGCGCAGAGCTTCTGCGGGCCGACGCGCGGGGACGATGGCACGGGCGCCGAGACGCGTGAGCGCACGGGTTGTCTCCAGGCCGATGCCCGAGTACCCGCCGGTGACGATCGCGAGCTTCCCGCTCAGGTCCATGCCCTGGAGGACGTCGTCGGCGGTACTGGTGGCGTCGAAACCGGAGCCGATCTTGTGCTGTGCAGTGGTCATGCTCAAACACTCCGAACTAGAGCAGCGGAGAATTCCTGACGTGCCGTGGATGTGGTGTGGGTGACGACGACGGCTGCTGCCCGCAGGCCGTCGCGTGGTCTACCAGGCGTATGCCTCGGGGGCCTCGCCTCCGGGGCCGGGCCAGATCTCGTCGAGCTTGCGCAGGGTGTCGTCCGACAGCTGCACCTCAAGAGCCTGTCGGCTGCCCGCGAGCTGCTCGGGCGTGCGGGGACCCACCATCACGGCTGTGAGGACGGGGTTGCGCAGAAGCCAGGCCAGCGCGACGTCGGCCGGCTGTGCGCCGATCTCGGCGCACAGGGCCTCGTACGCCTCCAGTCGGGGCCGGTGGCGCTCGATGGTCTGCTGCATCTGGGCAGAAGCACGGCGGCCGTTCTCGACCTTCTGCAGGACTCCACCGAGCAGGCCGCCGCCCAGAGGGCTCCAGGGGATGAGCCCGATCCCGTAGTGCCGCAGGGCGGGAATCACCTCCAGCTCGACGGTCCGTGCGGTGAGGTTGTACAGGCTCTGCTCGGACACCAAGCCCATGAAGTGGCGATCGGCTGCCGCGTTCTGGGCAGTGGCGATCTGCCACCCGGCGAAATTGCTGCTGCCCACGTAGGTGATCTTGCCCTCGCGGACCAGCTGTTCCATGGCCGAAGATCAGCTCGACGCGTACGACATCCGTGGCGCGGTGGATCTGCTGAAGTCCGCTCCCGGCAGGCTGTTCCGCGCCCTGGACCTGCTGC
>NZ_JBEYFC010000630.1:0-4473 GCF_040634175.1 Streptomyces sp. NPDC007162 | reverse complement strand
GCACGTCGGCGAAAGTCGCGCGCGATCGTACTCGGGAACCTTACGCTCGCCTATATCCGTCAGGGTGAGGTCGACGCCGCCGTGGCTGCGCTGACCAAAGCCATCGCGGAAGTACAAGAGACCAGGGGCGGGGGAGGACTCAACGTGGTCTTCAACGCCGCCCGCGAACTAAGCCCCTGGCGGCAGGAGCGTATCGTCGCCGATGTCCATGACCAGCTTTTCGCTCTCATGGCGACGGGGTGAGTGAGAGGAGAGACCTGGGTGCCCATGATGCACGACGATGCCAAGCGACTTGTACGGATCCAGGTCTGGAACGCTCTTGACGCCGCCGGCGCGGTCTACGACGACAGTGCTCACGGCCGGATCCCCAACTTCCGAGGGGCCGACGAGGCCGCGTCCCGGCTGACTGAACTGGACGGGTGGAAGAACGCGAGCGTCATCAAGGCCGTGCCGGACAAGGCCCAGCTCCCCGTACGGATTTGTGCCCTGAACGAGGGCAAGCTCGTGTACATGGCAGTCCCTAAGCTGGCGGCGCCGAAGCCCTTCTACCTGCTCGACCCAGCCGCACTGACGATCTCGCCCCAAGAGGCAGCCACGAGCCGCGTTGCGGCAACGATCGCACCAACCGTCGAGGTCAACTCCCTCCGTCCGGTCGACGTCGTCGTCCTCGGGAGCGTCGCGGTCAACCGGGACGGTGCCCGGATCGGCAAAGGGGCCGGCTACTCCGACCTGGAGTTCGCACTCCTGACGGAAGCTGGCCTTATTGGCCCCGGCACTCTCGTCGTGACTACCGTCCACAGCCTCCAGGTGATCAACACCCCGATTCCAGTCACTGACCATGACGTGAAGGTCGACCTGATCATCACACCTGACGAAATCATCGAGTGCACGGCTCCGCAACGACCGAAGGGAATCCTCTGGGATCACCTTGACCCGACCAAGATCGCGGCGATCCCGGCATTGCAGTCAAGAATGAAATCGCTAGAACGCTGAACGGTGTGACCCGGCTGCGATGATGCCGGTGCTTGGTACGGAAGCCGTCCACTCTGACGGTACGCCCCCTGCGAACTGACCGGGGACTCTGCTTGTATCCCACCCCGTTGGGTATCGTAAATCGGCTCCTCTGTTGTCGTCGCAGTGACCTGGTGAACGAAATCCGCGGGTTGCAAGTACTTGTCCGTGAGGGAATCCATGAAGTCTTATGGGTGCCATGGTCCCGTCTCCCTGGAGATTCGGGCAAAGGGCCGCGTCTTCAAGAGCAAGCCAGCCAGGGCTCCGGGGCTGTACGAGAGCGCTTCATATCAGGGCCAGCGTGTTGAGGCGCGCCCGCGTAAGTGCCACGTAGAGGGCGCGATGATCTGCCTCCGTAGGGTCGAGGCCGAGCGCCAGGGCCGAGATGTCTGCGGTGCTCAGTTTTATGGCCACCGTGTTCCACTCTCGACCTTTGGACTGGTGGCATGTAAGGCCAGGGACCAGCTGGTCATCTCCGAGCCGAAGCTGCAGACGGTTCAGCGCGAGGAGAGGGCTGCGTGCGTAGCGCTGTGCAGCTAACGCCGGAATGAGATCGGTCAACCCATCCGAGAGGCTCTGCCATACCCGCCGCGACGGGGTGCCGTCTTTCAGCTGAGAGACGGCATCCTGCAGGCATGAGTGGAGAGTTGTCGCTAGATCCTCCTTCTCCAGACCCAGCGTGGCCAAAGCGTCGTGCAGAAATACTGCCTGCAAGCCGAGCGCTTGCTGGGTGATCTCGTTGAGAAGCAGTGTGCATATCGCTTCCTGGATTTGGCCGACGCCCGGCTTTATGGCGAGAGGGAGCACGTGTGGATCGGCGCCCCAAAGTGCTTGCCATCTATGCGCAATGACCACATCGGCGTCCTGAGCGAGGCCCGGGATCAGTTGCACGGGCATTTGCCGGCGCAGCTGCCTCGTGAGTGATGCCTGCCCGTCGCTTCCCCACCGAAAAGATTCGTCCAAGCGGTGTGTGGTGAAGCTGTTCTCGTTGATGTATCTGGTCATCGCCGCGGGACGCGCGCCTCTGAACTGGTAGAGGGCTTGCCACGGGTCCCCGACCAGCGTTAGTGACCTGCACCCTGACGCGGCCAGCGAGAAGATGTCTCTGTCCAGGTCGTTAGCGTCGAATACCTCGTCGACTGTCAATGATCGTATGGCGGTCTCGAAGTAGGAGGTCAGTGCTTTCCTTGCCTCGCTGGTTGCGAGGGCTCCTTGCAGGGCCTCCCGTACGTTGTCGTGCGTGCATCTGCCCTCAGAGATCGCTTTCCTGAAGTCCATGACGGAGGGGTGGCTTGCGGACTGAGATTCGTCAACGGTCCTGATGACGACCTGTCCGCTATCGATGCTCAGGACAGGCCTGATGCGACGGGGTTTCACGGGGAGGGCCGTTCGCCACGTGTCCAGGACCTCAAGATCGGTGTGACCGCCTGGCCACTGGAGGACGCCCTCTTGGAGGAGGTGGAAGAGAAGGTCGCACAGGAGGGTGTCCAGGGTAACGATGCGGTGCGGCCATGTCACTGATGACGGGCCCCAGTGCTGGATGACGCGGTTCCGTAGTTCCTCGGTGGCTGACCGTGTGAAGCTGACGGCTACGACTGCCCGCCCGTCGGTGGTGGCGGCAAAGCGGTGCAGTCCGAACCGCAATGCTGACACTGTGGTCTTTCCCGAGCCAGGTGCTGCTTCCACGTATACGCGGCCGTGCGGACTGCCGCTAGCCATGAGCTGTCGTGGCGTCAGACTGCTGATCCCCGCGCTGGGCTTAGGCATTGTTCTGTGCTCCCGGCCATTGCCCGGGTTTCGATACTCGTGCGGTGGGCCAGCTCCCAGGACAACGGTCCACCGCGTGGTCCTGCCGCGCTGGACGTGCGAGGAGTAGATCGTCCCAGCGCGTTGTTGCCTCCTCCGCATCGACGATTGCCGGCTCGCAATCTGCCTCCTCCGGGTCGGGTTCGCGCTCCTGCCAGAACGCCGGCTCGCCGAGATCGTCCCAGTCGATAGGGTCCCCAATCTCATCCCAGATGTTGTCCGGCGCAAGCCAGGCAGGCGGTTCCGTGACGTTCTCGGCGACCGCGGGATCGGTGGTGACGGATTCAGCGGCAGCGAGATAGAGGAAGTCGAAGAGGTTCCTGAGGTGGTCGGGTACGCGGACGGGCGGGAGGTCGTCTGCCTGCCCACGATCGGCGTCGGTGGCGTCGCGCAACAGGGCGGCGAGTGTCAGGGCGAACTCAGCCTTTCGCCGTGCGCCTCGCCCTTCCTTGGCTCCTTCATCTCCGTCCTTGGCCGCTCGCCGGCTCCCGAAGTAGGCGCGGACACTCTCGACGGTGACTTCGGTCAGCGGATGCTCCGGGTCGACGGATTGCTGGGCCGCTGCGATGAGATGCTCGTTGCCCGGAGTGATCGCCGGTTCAAGTGTCGGGTGGCTGATAAAGGCTTGGACGATAGAGGGATCGTGCTCGGCGAGCCACTTGGGCGAATCCCGCGCGATATCGAAGGGCAGGTCGCTGTCGCTGTCGCGGAGGATGGCCAGCTTGGTGCACAGCTCTGCGCCGTGTGTCGCCAGAAGGCGGACAGCCCATTGACCTACCTTTGTGCCCATGGGGACGATGCTCAGGGCATCAACGAAGGCTTGCTTCGCCTCGTCGTCTGCGGCCCAGGCTCGGCCGAACTCTCGTACCACGGCTCCTTCTGTGACCCCTTCGACCAGAAGTAGGCGTTCAGCGAAGAGCGCTGATGAACGGCTCGTGTCGAGGTGCAGTCGGGTCATTCGCAGTGTGGCCTCGCGATGCTGGTGCGGGACGACGTCTTTCACGCAGCGACTGATGCTTCCCTGCTCCGTGCGGCGTACGACGACGAGTTCCTCCGGGTCGCAGGCGGTGATGATGTCGGTCGCATGACTGGAGAGGATCACCTGCAGTTCCGGTCGCGACTTGACGGTCCTGCGCAGGTAGCGCACCAGCGAGTGCTGCAGCTGGGGGTGGAGGTGCGCTTCGGGCTCCTCAATGACGACCGTTGCATGGAAGGGGGCCGTGGAGAAGAAGGAGTCTTCCTCCGATGCTGCTTCGGTTTGGGCTTGGACCAGGTTCTCGAAGGCTTGCCGGGCCTGCTCCTCTTCGGAGAGGGGCTCCCCTTCTCCAACCCCTTCCAGTGGGCTCTTTGTTTCGATGGGCGCTTCGGTGGAATCCGGTATCGCCGCCAATGTCACCGCGATGTGCAGCAGGTTCACATACCCCAGTCCGGAGACCTCTAGGGGACGAGCCTCGGAGCGGCCTTCGACGATGGCGAGCATGACTTCCAGCACGCGCGCAAGGTAGGCGTCGTCGATGACTTGGCCACGGATGTAGGGCCATTGCTGGCCTACTCCGGCGGACAACCTGCCCAAGTGTTCGCCGATTCGGGCTTCTACGACGTCGATCAGGCTGTCTTTGGCAAGGTCCTCCAGGAGTCGGGATGCACGGGCCCGCA
>NZ_JBEYFC010000629.1:0-4483 GCF_040634175.1 Streptomyces sp. NPDC007162 | reverse complement strand
GTACCCGCGCGACATGCGCCTCCCCGGTCTCGAGAACCCTCCGCAACCGCTGCGTGACCGTCGGTACGTCCCCGTCCGGCACCGAGGCTCTTACCGGAACCCCCGTTCAGGAGGCAGAGATCATGACCCGTACCGTCACCGTCGGCCTCGACGGCTCTCCCGAGAGCCGCGCGGCGGCCGAGTGGGCGGCCCGCGAGGCCGAGTTGCTCGAACTGCCGTTGAAGCTGGTCCACGTGTGGGAGCCGATGCCGGCGCCTATGGCACAGGCACCGCTGCTCGGCCCCGAGACCCAGCAGCGCTGGACCGAGAGGATTCCGCGGGAGGCGGCCGAGGGCCTGCGGCTGCGCCACCCCGGCCTCGACGTGAGCACCGAGCAGGTGTCCGGCCGGCCCGCGGACGTCCTCGTGGGCGCGGCGGACGACGCCGAACTCCTCGTCCTCGGCTCCCGTGCCCTGGGCGGCATCGGCGGGTTCATGGTCGGTTCCGTCGGGCTGTCCGTCGTCGCCCACGCCGAACGGCCGGTCGTCCTGGTCCGCGCCGGAGAACAGGCCGCCGACGAGCACGAGACGGACCCGGTCGGCAGCCCGTCCGCGGCGACACCGTTCCGGCCGGTCGTCCTCGGTCTCGACATCGACAGCCCCGACGACGACCTGATCGCGTTCGCCCTCGCGGCGGCCGCCCGCCGGGATACCTCCCTGCGGGTCGTGCACGGCTGGAACCCGCCCTCCTACTACGACACCTACGGCGTGGCCACCGACCTGGGACTGCGCGAAGAGCCGGCACAGCAGGAGAGCACCGCCCTGACCGAGATCCTGCGGCCCTGGCGGGAGAAGTTCCCGGCCGTCGAAGTCATCGAGCAGTCCCACTACGGCACCCCCGGCAACCACCTCGTCGACGCCTCCCGCGAAGCCTGCCTCGTGGTCGTCGGCCGACGCACCCGCCGCGGCCCGCTCGGCACCCGCATCGGCTCCGTCACCCACACCGTCCTGCACCACTCCACCGCTCCCGTCGCCATCGTCCCGCACGCCTGACCCACCACCCCCTGAATCCCTGAGGAGCAGACACCATGAAGGCAGCGGTCGTACGAGCCTTCGGCGAGCCCCTGGTCATCGAGGAGCGCCCCGACCCCGAGCCCGGCCCCGGCCAGGTCCGCATCCGCGTCGAGGCCTCCGGGCTCTGCCACACGGACATCCACGCCGCGCACGGCGACTGGCCCGTCAAGCCGAACCCGCCGTTCGTCCCCGGCCACGAGGGTGTCGGGCGCGTCGAGAAACTCGGTGAGGGCGTCACTCACCTGGCCGTCGGGCAGCGGGTCGCCGTGCCCTGGCTGGGCAAGGCGTGCGGGCGGTGCGAGCACTGCCTGTCCGGCTGGGAGACCCTGTGCGAGCAGCAGATCAACACCGGCTACGGCTGCGACGGCGGGTACGCCGAGAAGATGCTGGCCTGGGCCGACTTCGCCCAGCCCGTGCCCGACGGCGTCAGCGCCGTCGACGCCGCCCCGCTGACCTGCGCCGGCGTCACCACGTACAAGGCGCTCAAGGTCGCCGGGGTACGGCCCACCCAGCTCGTCGCGATCTCCGGGATCGGCGGACTCGGCCATCTCGCCGTGCAGTACGCGAAGATCGCCGGAGCCACGGTCGCGGCCGTCGACGTCACCGACGACAAGCTCGAACTCGCCACCGCACTCGGCGCCGACCTCGTCATCGACGCCCGCAAGGACGACGTCGGCGAGGTCCTCAAGCAGCACGGCGGCGCCCACGCGGCGATCGCCCTGGCCGTCGACGAGGCCGCGTTCGCCGCCGTCAACTCCGGCCTGCGACGCGGCGGAAAGCTCGTCATGGTCGCTCTGCCCGCCCACGGCACCATCCAGGTCCCGATCTTCGACACCGTGCTGAACGGCACCAGCGTGATCGGCTCCATCGTCGGCACCCGCCAGGACCTCGCCGAGGTCTTCCAGCTGCACGCGGCCGGACAGACCCAGGTGATCTCCGAGACCCGCCCGCTCTCCTCCGTCAACGAGTCCATCGACGAGGTGCTGCGGGGCGAGGTCAAGGCCCGGATCGTTTTCGACCTCGGTTGGGGAGCGTGAGCGCGATGACCACCCTGCCGATCGTGGTCGGAGTCGACGGCTCCGAGCCCAGTCTGCGGGCCGTGGACTGGGCGGCCGACGAGGCCGTCCTGCGCGGGGCACCGCTGCGGCTTGTGTACGCGTCGCTGTGGGAGCGGTACGAGGGAGAATCCCTCGCGGACGACCTCACCAAGCCTTCCGAACAGGTACGGGCCGAGGACATCGTCGCCACCGCCGCCCGGCGCGCGCAACTCCGGGCACCGGACCTGAAGGTCACCACCGACGTGCTGCCCGAGGAACCGGAGTACGCGCTGGTGCGCGAGAGCCGGGACGCCTCCCTGCTGGTGACGGGCACCCGCGGCCGCAGCGGCATCGCCGAGGCCCTGCTGGGCTCGGTGAGCCTGATCGTGGCCGGGCACGCGCACTGCCCGATGATCGTCCTACGCGGCAACCATGACAACCAGACCCGCTTCGGCACCCACGGCCGTGTCGTCGTGGGCGTCGGCGAGAAGCCGGCCGGCTCCGCGGCCGTGCGCTTCGCCTTCGAGGAAGCACGCCGACGCGGGGTACCGGTGGAGGCCCTGCGGGCCTGGCGGTGCCCCGCGCACGAGACCACCGACCATCCTCTGATGTCCAGCGAGCCCGCGCGGCTGCACGAGCAGCAGGCGGTGGAGGCCCTGAGGGCAGCCCTCCAGGACGCCCCCGCCGACATCGAATCGACCAGTCACACGGTCGAGGGCCACCCCCGGAACGCCCTCGTGAACGCCTCGCACGGCGCCGACCTCCTGGTCGTCGGAGCCAGGCGCCGCCCCGGACACTTCGGACTTCAGCTGGGCCGCGTGGCCCACGGAGTACTGCACCGGTCGTCCTGCCCCGTCGCCGTCGTACCCGAGCCGGTGTGACCGCGACCGCCTCCCGGACGCGCAGCCTGGGCCGAACACCAGGCCCCCGCCGTAATCCCCGACGAGGAACTGCCCGTACCGCCGGCCGGCTGATGACCGTGCCCCCGGTCACCGCGCACGCCGACGAGGAGGACCGGCTGGTCGGCATCGTCACCCGGCGAAAGAGCGAGACGGCGATCGCCGTCTCGATGACCCGCCAGGTCGACGGCATGGTCGGCGTGGTCGACCACCTGACCTACCACCTGGACGACGCCCGCATCCGCGAGGACCAGGCGCTGCACGGCGCGGCCGACGGCCGGCTGCGCGGACTGTGAGAGGAGGCCATCCCATGACCGGCACGGTGTTAGTCACCTATGGCACCAAGAACGGATCGACGGCGCACATCGCCGAGTCCATCGCCGACGCCCTGCGCGAGAAGGGCCTGACCGTCGAGACGATGCGAGCCGCGTCCGTACCCTTCGTCGACCGGTACGACGCGGTCGTGGTCGGCGGCGGCCTGTACGCCGGCCGCTGGCACAAGGACGCCCGGACGTTCGTCCGCCGGCACCGCAAGGATCTCGCCGAGCGGCCCGTGTGGTTCTTCAGCAGCGGACCGCTCGACACCTCGGCCTCCGAGCGGGACGTCCCGCCCGTGCGCGGCGTGCGCCGCGCGATGCAGGACCTGCATGTCCGAGGGCACGCCACCTTCGGCGGCTGCCTCGACGACGACGCCGACGGCTGGCTGGCCCGCAGGATCCTGCGTTCCGGGAACGGCGGGGACTTCCGCGACTTCGACAGGATCGGGACGTGGGCCGCGCACGTGGCCGGTGAGCTCACGGACGGCACGTGACGGCGAAGGACGATGGCCTCGGCACCCTGGGGATCAGGGCGCCGAGGCCATCGGCGTATCGCCTACCCGGCCCGGCTCACGTGGGCACCACTGCGACGGGGCACCGTGAGTCCTGCACGAGCAGCAGGGTGACCGATCCGGATTCGCCCTGGGAACCGCGCCCCACGACCACCAGCCCGGCCCTCGCGGACCGCTGGATCAGCGCCTGCCCGGGAGTGAACAGCCGGACGTCCTCGAACTTGCCCCTCGGGGTACTTCTCCCGCCAGGGTGGCGTACGGCCCGGAGCGGGCGGGGTCGAAGGCGAAGGCGGCTGCTTCGGGGCGGGTTCCCGTGCGTTCACGCCGAGCACGACCTCGGCAACGAGATGGGGGAACACGATGCCGTCCGAGCCACGCCTGCCGGCCACGACGCCTCGTACCTCCGCAGTGACGTGGCCCGCACGGGCCGCCATGCCCCTCAGCCGGTCCGGTGCCCCCACGTGGTCCCGACCAGGTCCCACTTGCGGCCCCACGCCTCGGCGCACCGCTCACGACACCGAGGCGGCCCGGTATGCCCTGGAGGAGGCGGAGCGACGCGGTGCGCGACTCCGGGTCCTGCACTCCTGGACGCATCACCACTCGTCCCCCGAACTGCCCTCACTGATACCGGCCAGTGTTCAGGTGTTTGCGGGGGGAGGCCGAGAG
>NZ_JBEYFC010000628.1:0-4487 GCF_040634175.1 Streptomyces sp. NPDC007162 | reverse complement strand
CTGACCGCGGCGAACATCACGGTCGCCGGCGACCAGATCTCGCTGGCCTGACGGTCAAGCCAGCTCCGGCGGCGGGGTCACCGTCGCGTGGTCGGTGAACTCCCGCAGCTGCGGGGCGGCTTCGCGCAGCAGCGGCAGCCGGGCGATGAAGTCGTCGTCCGGATAGGTCAGACAGAGCGCCGCCGCCTGGTAGAACACCGCGTCCGAGGGCATCGGTCCTCCTTCGCCTCCCTTGCTGCGCCCCCTTCGTCTCGACGCTAGGGGCGGGCGCGGGAAAGCACCCGTTCAGGGCGCCCGGACGGGTCACACCTTGAGGGCCACACCGCCGTACACCGGCACGATCCCCTCCTGCTGGAGGGCCACGTCCTCGGGGTCCGGGCGCCAGCCGGAGACCGGGATCACGCCGGGACCGAGCAGCTCCAGACCGTCGAAGAAGCGGGAGAACCCGGGCAGCGAACGCGGGTGGAAGGGCGTCCCGCTGCGCCGGAAGTTCGCCGCCGCCTGCTCGACGGCCGCCGGGCTCAGGTCCGGGGTGACCTGGGAGAGGATCAGGTGGCTGCCCGGCGCGAGCGCCTCGACGTACCTACGCAGCAGGCCGTACACGTCGTCGCCGTCCGGGTCGTCGCCGAGGTAGTGGGTCAGCGCCACCAGGGACAGCGCGACCGGTTCCGTGAAGTCCAGGGTCTCGGCGGCCCTGGCCAGCAGGGTGTCGAGGTCGCGCACGTCGGCGTGCACATACGCGGTGCTGCCCTCGGGCGTGCCGCGCAGCAGGGCCTCCGCGTGCCGCAGCACGATCGGGTCGTTGTCCGCGTACACCACCTTCGACTCCGGTGCGACGCCCTGCGCCACCTGGTGCAGATTGGGCTCGGTGGGGATGCCCGTGCCGATGTCCAGGAACTGCCGGGTGCCGGACTCGGCGACGACCCGGACCGCCCGCTGCATGAACCGGCGGTTGGCGCGCGCCCCGCGCAGCACCGTGCCGTCCACGGCCAGGATCCGCCGGGCGAGTTCCTCGTCCACCGGGTAGTTGTCCTTGCCGCCCAGCCACCAGTCGTACACCCGCGCCGGATGCGGCCGGCTGGTGTCGACGGCGGGGGGCGCGGGCTCGGATGCGGTCACGTTTGCGGGCTCCTCAGAGTTCGTCGCGGTACTTCCGCAGCAGTTCCCCGGTCCGCTGCGCGGAGGCGGCCCGGGCCGTCATGTGGTCCAGCACCTCCAGGTGCGCCCCCACCTCGTCCCGGGAGTCCAGGTACAGGGCGCCGGTCAGGTACTCGGTGAAGACCATGTCCGGCAGCTCGGGCTCGGCGAACCGGAACAGCGTGAACGGCGCGTACGTCCCCGGGTGCGGGCCGCTGGCGAACTCGGCGAGCTGGAGGGTGATCCGGTCCCGCTCGACGAAGGCCAGCAGCTTGTCGACCTGTTCGCGCATCACCGCGCAGTCGGTGCTCACCGGGCGCCGCAGCACCGTCTCGTCCATGATCACCCACAGGTGGGGCGGATCGTCCTGCTCCAGCAGCCGCTGCCGGGTCAGCCGCAGGTCCACATGCCGTTCCACGGCCGCGGGGTCGGTGTGGCCGATCGTCCCGGCCTCCATCACGGCCCGCGCGTACGCCTCGGTCTGCAACAGGCCGGGGAAGAAGTGCGGTTCGTAGGAGCGGATCACCCGGGCGGCGCCCTCCAGGCTCACGTACAGGCTGAACCAGTCCGGCAGCACGTCGTGGAACCGCTGCCACCAGCCCGGCTGGTTGGCCTCCTCGGCCAGCCGCACGAACGCGGCCTGCTCCTCCTCGGGCACCCCGTACGTCTCCAGCAGCACCTGTACGTACGGGATCTTCAGGGCGACCTCGGCCATCTCCATCCGCCGCACGGTGGCCTGCGCCACCCGCAGTACCCGCGCCGCCTCGTCCCGGCCCAGGCCCGCCGCCTCCCGCAACTCCTGCAGACGCTTGCCGAGCACGACCTGACCGACCGTGGGCGCAGCACGCCGCTCACTCACGCCACGCCTCCCCTTACGTGCACAAGTACGCATGCAGTCTGCCACGCGAGGCCGCCGTCGCACACGTAGCCGAGGCGGCCCCCTGTGTCTACGCGCGAAACCTTTGCCGCGTCAACCGGTCGTCGCACGCGCCGACTTGACGCCGACCGGGGACACCGGCGGGAAGCCGGGACCGATCACGGTCGCGTCGCACGCCCGGCGCCGCCCCCACCCCGTACGCTCGAGAACCCCGCAAGCCCCCGTAGATCCGGGAAGGAAACCGCACCATGGCCGTCGAACCGCTGTCCCAGAAGGAGATCGAGGACCGGCTGGCCGAGCTGCCGGGCTGGTCGGTGGACGGCGACCGGCTCGCCCGCGCCTACCGCCTCGACTCGCACGTCGCCGCCGCCGCGCTGGTCCAGCACATCGCCGCCATCCAGGACGAACTCGACCACCACTCCGACCTCACCCTCGGCTACAACACCGTCGCCCTCACCGTGCACACCCACAGCGCGGGCGGCGCCGTCACCGTCAAGGACTTCGAACTCGCCCGCAGGGTGGAGGACATCGCCCCAGGCCACGGCGCACACTGAGCCATGTGCTCGACTACGACAAGGAAGCCGTCGGCTATGACGCGACACGCGGCGGAGAACCCCGCGCGGCGGCGGCCGCGAACGCCGTCCTCGGCCTGATGCCCGACAGGACCGGGCGGTCCGGCGCACTCTCCGGCCGCCCCGGCCGGCTCCTCGACCTCGGCTGCGGCACCGGCATCGTCACCCGCCGCCTGGCCGCCGCCCGCCCCGACCTCCGGGTCACCGGGGCGGACCGCGCGCACGCCATGGCACGCACGGCCGCCGCCCGGCTGCCGGGGGCGGTCGTGCTCGCCGACGGCCGAAGGCTCCCTTTCCCGGACGCCACCTTCGACGCGGTCACCACCGTCTGGCTGCTTCACCTCGCACGGGACGGCACCGAGACCCGCACCATCGTCGCCGAGTGCGCGCGGGTGCTGCGCCCCGGCGGGGTGTACGTCACGACCGTCGACAAGGCCGCCGCGCACGACGTCGGCAGCGACATCGACGCGGTGCTGGCCACCCGCCCACGCCGCCCCGCACCGGACGCGGCCGCCGACGTGACCGCGCACGCCCGGGACAGCGGACTGACTCCCGCCGGGCAGGCCGCCTTCCCCGGCCTCGGCCAGGGCCGCAGCCCCCGCTCCACCATCGCCGACCTGCGGCGCGGCTGGTTCACCCTGCTGCGCCCCGACGACCCCAGGGCGGCGGAGTTCGCCGAGCGGCTGGCGGCCCTGCCGGACCAGGACCGCCGCCGACCCGACCCCCACTTCACCGTCCGCGCCTTCAGCAAGCCCTGAACCAGTCGACCGACACACCAAGTAGGCGCAAGGTGACGGCAACGAGACGACCTCCGACGCCGACCGACGGTGCGCACCACTCAACCCGCCCGTCCCCACCGGAGGTCCGCTCGACGGCCGTGGACGACAACGGCTCCGGCCTGCGCACCACGAAGAACGGCCACGGCGCCCCGGCCGACGGCGTACGCGCCCTCTGCCGGTCAGGCGACCGTGCAGGTCCGGTCGCCCAGCTTGAACGCCGTGGGTCTGTCGTTGGAGCCGCTCCAGGTGCCGGTGAAGCCGAAGGAGACGGAGGAGCCGGCCGCCACCGTGCCGTTCCAGCTCACGTTCCCGGCCGTCACGGCTGCGCCGGCCTGGGTCCAGTCGGCGTTCCAGAGCTGGCCGACGGTCTGGCCGCCGGGGAAGGACCAGCCGAGGGACCAGCCGTTCCATGCCGCCGAGCCCGTGTTGGTGAGCTGGACGTCCGCCTGGAAGCCGCCCGTCCACTGGTTGGTGATCTTGTAGGTCACCGTGCAGGCACCGGTCGGCGGCGGGTTCGTGCCACCGCCGTCGCCGCCCGAGCCGGTGTCCGAGGTGTCGCCGTAGATCACACCCCGGCCGTTGGTCGAGACGTACACCCGGCCGTACACCCGCGGGTCACCCGTGACAGCCGCACCTGTCCAACCCCATTGGTGGGCGTCGTCGTTGATCCGGGTCCAGGTCGCGCCCTTGTCCGTGGAACGGAAGATGCCCCGGACGCCGCCGATCTTCGCACTGGTGTAGAGGGTCTGGTACGAGGCGCCGGGCGCGGCCTTCCCGAAGCCGATGGTGTCGGCCTGGTCGACGTTCGAGAGCCTGGTGAAGGTCGCGCCGCCGTCCGTCGAGTGCCAGAGGCCGTACGCACCGTCCGACGCGCCGCCGGCCAGCCACACGTCGCCCTTCGCCCCGGGCAGCGCCTTGAAGCGCACGCTGTCCCCGCTCGGCAGGCCGGTCGCGGCGGACGCCGAGAACGTCGCGCCGCCGTCCGTACTGACGTAGAACTTCCCGGACTTGAAACCGTAGAAGGTCTTCGCGTCGGGCGGTGAGGACGACGCGGTAGCCGGCGGCGGCGAGGCTGCGGGCGGTCGCGGCACCGATTCCGCTGCTCGCGCCGGTGACTACCGC
>NZ_JBEYFC010000627.1:0-4493 GCF_040634175.1 Streptomyces sp. NPDC007162 | reverse complement strand
GGTCAGGGTGGGACTCACGCAGGTCTTCCCACGGGGTGCAGTCCTCGACTGCGGGGAGCCCGTTCTCGGCGATGTCCTCCAAGACGGCGGCGAACTGGTCGGCCCGCTCGCGGGTCTGGGCGGCGTAGGCGCGGACGGCGTCGGCGGCCGCGGGCTCCTCCTGCTGCCGGGCGTGGTCAGCGGGGGCCGGCTGTTCGCTCATCGAGGGCTCCAGAGGGCAGAACTGGCGCCTGCTTCCACGGTATCGGCCGCCTGGGGCCCTGGAGACCACTCCGGACGAACCGGCTCGCACGAGGGTGCGGGACCCGGGGACCCAGGTTCTGGGGGCGCTGTCAGATGGCCCAGGTCGGCCGGACTGTTCAGGCCGGGATGCTGGCAGAACCCGGCCGTCAATGATCTGGGTGCTGGCGGTCAGGGCATGGCCGGTGCAGGCCTCGTCCAGCCGGTCGTACGGCCAAGCTCGGGTGCAGCCGAGGTCGATGTCACCACGCTTCGGCGAGGCGTGCCTCAAGCTCCGCACGGAAGTGCCGGAGCCTGGTCGAAGCCGGGTACGTGCCCCACGCGTTGACGTGGCCCGTTCCGGGGTCGTACTCCACATGCGCCTGCCATGCCCCTCGCCCGGACCGGGATCGTACTGCGATCTCCGCGCCGAAGCACCAGGTGGAGATGACCTTGATGCCGCCGACGAACGCGGCGCCCGCGCGCACGATGGCGTCGAACTCGATCTCCTGCGGTGTCGGCGTCGGTTCCTTGCGCGACTCGTTCCTATCGCTGTCAGCCTGGCGTTGCCCAGTGCCCGCCCTTCTCAGCAGGGCTGCCGTGCCAGCGGCAAGGACGGCAACAGCGGCGGCCTTGGCCTTGTTCATCACGCCCCCCACGGCACGGTGCAGCGGCTCGGGCCGGCGGCGGTGGTGCTGTCGGTGGTCACCCCGGGGATTCTTCCGGACCCGCCGGCTCGCCCGGGACCGATCGAGGCGGTTACCGACCTGTGTCAGTGATCGCTGATGGATGGCCACCCAGGATGATCAACGCCAGTTCGGGCCACCGCAGGTTGATCACTCGGTGTACAGGTACGCGGGGGACGTGGTGAGGGTACCTGTCGGCATGTTCCAAGAGGCTGCCCTTGCGGGCTTTGACCTGGCCTTTTCCGTCAACGACACGCTCGTGCGCCGATCGCTGGGGTCCAGCTGGGACATGCCGTTCGAGGCTGGGTGTGGGGGTGGGTGTAGCGCCCCATGGCGAGCGGGAACGGTTCGTCGATCTGCGGCAGGTCGACCTCTGCGAGGTCGATCAGGTCGTAGTCGGCGTCGCCGCGCTTTTCAGCCTGCTCCAGGACCCACTGTGCGACGCGTTCGCCGGCACGTCCGGTGCGGGTGCTGCCGAGAATGATCGCGATCTCCGTCATCGTGTCTCCGGTGGGTGGAAGAAGCCGCCTGCTCCCCGCCCTGGGCGCGGATCGGTCCGCGGCCGCGCGTGACGCTTGCCGAGGACAACGCCGACGTCGGCCCGCGGACGGGGAACCCTGATGGCAAGGGCTCAGTGGCCGGTGGCCGAGGGTCGGGAGGTGAGGAAGGAGTCGAGATGGGTGAAGACCGCCTCGGGCTTCTCGCGGATGGGCAGGTGTCCTGCGCTGGGGATGAGTTCGAATCGCGCGTGGGGGAACCCCCCGGCGTAGGCACGGCCGAAGCCGGGAGTGACGACCGTGTCGTCGGCGCCCCAGATCACCAGTACCGGGCAGGTGACGGTGGAAAGGCGGGACAGCATGCCGGCGTCTCCCATGGCCGGCCCGGCGTAGGCGCGCATGGCGGCCATCGACTGCGCGGACGGTCCCTCCTGCGGCGCCGGAACCGGTGGACCGGCGGGCACGGTGACCGGTTGGCCGGGTATGACGGGGCCGATGGCGTTCATGAGCACGAGCTGGGAGATCCGCCCCTCGCGGTCGTCCAGGACGATCTGGGTGGCGACCCATCCGCCGAAGGACGTGCCGATCACCGTCACGTCGTTCAGCCCGAGGTGGCCGAGCAGATCCAGGTAGACAGCGGCGAGTGCGGGCACGGAGTCCAGATCGTCAGGCCGTACGGTGCCGTCCCAGCCCGGATGGGTGGGCGCCACCACCCTGTGATCCGATGCGAGGTGGCCGGTCAGGGCCGCGATGCTGGACGGGCCGGGGCCGCCGTGCAGGACGAGGACCGGGCTGCTGCCCGTGCCGGCCTCGCGCACCTCGAGGTCCAGGCCGGGCCGTAGCGGGATGGTGCGCTCAAGGGACGTCGTCATAGGTTCCTCCCGGATTGGCTGAGGCGGGTGGTTTCGGTGACTGGGGGTGCGGTGGCCGTCGGGGCGGACCTCACTGGGCTGCCGGGCCGGAGGTGAAGAACGCGACCATCTGCTCCAGGCCCCGCCCGTCGAACATCGTGTTCAGGTTGGCGGCGGACTCGGCGGCGGACGCCTCGCTGCGCGGGAAGAGGGCCTCCTCGTACGCGGCCAGAGCGGCTTCGGTGTCGCCGGGATGTGCGGCGATGGCCAGGGCGAGTTCGGCGCCGTCGAACATGGCGAGGTTGGCGCCCTCCCCGGCGAAGGGGGACATCAGGTGGGCGGCGTCACCGAGCAGCGTCACGCCCGCGACACGGTCCCAGCGGTGCCCCACCGGCAGGGCGTGGATACGGCGCGGGATGATCGTCTCCGCGTCGGCGACCAGGCCGCGCAGGCCCTCGTCCCAGCTGTCGAAGTGGGCGACGACGGCGGCCTTGGCGGCAGCGTGGTCGGTGAAGTCGACCGTGTCCAGCCAGCCCTCGTCGACCTTGAGCGCCGTGTAGACGTGGAGACTGCCGTCGCTTTCCCGGTGCGCGAGGACACCGCGTTCGTCCCCCAGGGCGATGAAGAACCCGCCGCCGACGACCGCGGCGCTGCGCGGGTGGCGGGTGT
Source organism: Streptomyces sp. NPDC007162 (assembly GCF_040634175.1). Lineage (NCBI taxonomy): Bacteria > Bacillati > Actinomycetota > Actinomycetes > Kitasatosporales > Streptomycetaceae > Streptomyces > Streptomyces sp. NPDC007162. Next base: position 1,571 of record NZ_JBEYFC010000627.1, on the reverse strand, counting down.
CGGCGTCGAACAGGTCGGTCTCGACGAAGGAGATCCCGGTGTAGGCGGGCCAGGCGTCCGAGACCAGGGGCCGGATCCGGGACCAGGCGCCGTCCGCGCCGATCAGGAGATCGGTGGTGATGGCCGAGCCGTCGGCGAACGTCACCTCGTGGCGCCCGTCGCCCAGCGCCCGGGCACCGGTGACCTTGCGGCCCCAGTGGACCGTGCCGTCGGGCAGGGAGTCGAGCAGCAGGTCCCGCAGGTCGCCGCGGTCCACCTCCGGCCGGCCTCCAGTGCCGTCGTCTTCCTCGGCCACGTGCACGGTGCCGTCGGGGCCGAGCAGGCGCAGGGCCTGACCACCCTGGTGGACGATCTTGAGGAACTCGTCGTGGAGGCCGGCGGCGTGCAGGGCCTTCTGCCCGTTGTTCTCGTCCATGTCGAGCATCCCGCCCTGGGTACGGGCCGCCGCCGACGCCTCCAGCTCGAAGATCGCTGACTCGATGCCGTTGACGTGCAGGACACGGGCCGCGGTCAGGCCGCCAAGGCCTGCGCCGATGATCGCGATCGGGAAATGGCTGGTGCTCATGGGGCCTCCGGAAACAGTAGGGGAACACCTCGGTGCGTCGAGTCATCACCGCCGACGCCGCAGGGCTCCTTGCAGGGACGGCTGCGCGGCGAGGAGGCAAGGAATGCCTCGTTACATCCCACCATAACGAACGCGTTCGTTGCGAACAAGTTCGTCGCTCCCTGCGGCGGGCGGCGAGGAGAACTGCCGCCCCCGGCCGCGTCCGTCGCCAGGGCGGCCCGCCCCGCCTGGGGTCAGTCCACTGCGCCCGGGACGGGTGTGTGCATGATGCCGTTGACGAGGACGTCGAAGCTCCAGCGGATCCTGTCCGGCACCGAGCCGCCGATCAGGGCGGGCATGTGCGCGGTGATCGCCGGATGCGTGGCGGCGTCCACGGCGTGCAGTGCACGCACCGTGGCGTTCCACTCGTCCTCGGAGGCGGGATCGTGCTCACGCGTCGAGTGCTCGGCGGCGGTGGCTGTCGCGTCCTGGAGCAGTTTGTCCACCCCCCAGGCGACCTGCTCGCGGCCGGCCCCGCTTTGCGCGAGGAGATCGAGGATGCGCTCCACCAGGCGCAGGTAGTTCTCGCCGCTCGGGCGGGCCACGAGCGCGGCCCGCGCGAGTTGCGGGTGCTCGAACAGCACCTGGGTGTACGACGTCATGACGGCACGGAGCTGCTCGCGCCAGTCCTCACCGCCGTCCCGCCCGGTCAAGTCGACCTCGCCGAGCAGGGAATCCAGAACGGCTGCGTACAGCTCGGCGGTGTTGGCGATGTAGACGTACAGTGACGCCGGGCCGGTATCCAGTTCCTGCGCCAGACGGCGCATCGTGACCTTCCCGAGCCCCTCCGCCCGCATGATCCGCACGGCGGTGTCCACAATCCAGCGCCGGGACAGGGCGGGCTTCGCCGGACGCTCCCGACGGCTGATCGGCTCTCTTCTCGCAGTCATAACTCGATCGTAACGAACATGTTCGCAGAGCGGGATTACCCGGTTCACTCTCGATCTCCCCGGTCGGTGGTTCTCAC
>NZ_JBEYFC010000626.1:0-4503 GCF_040634175.1 Streptomyces sp. NPDC007162 | reverse complement strand
GTGGAGCTAAGGAGAATTGAACTCCTGACCTCCTGCATGCCATGCAGGCGCTCTACCAACTGAGCTATAGCCCCTTGTTGTGGTCCGCCCGGTTTCCCTGGCGGCGACGCCAACATTACACGGTCGAGGGGGTGCATCACCAAATCGTTTCCCGTTCTGTACTGATACGGGCGATAGTGTCGGGCTTCGTGACCGTGATCGCGTTCTCCGAGGCCCGGCGCCGGGTGTCGGTGCCGCTGGCGGCGTGCCTGTTGTCATTCACGGTGTTCTGGGCGGCGCAGCGGGCCGCGCACGTGTCGATGATCGACCTGATGGTCTACCGGGCGGAGGGGGCGACCGTCCGCGCGGGCGGCGATCTCTACGCGCTGCGTGCGACGGCGGCTCATCTCCCGTCCACCTATCCGCCGTTCGCGGCGTTGCTGTTCACACCGCTGACGCTGCTGGACGTGCCGAGCATGCGCGCGCTGGCGACGGCCGGGAATCTCGTCCTCCTGCTGGTCTTCGTCGGGCTGTCGATGCGGCTCCTCGGCCACGCGCGCGTGGAGTGCGTTCTGTGGGTCGCGGCGGGGGCGGTGTGGTGCGAGCCGGTGTGGACGACCGTGCGCTACGGGCAGATCAATCTGCTGCTGGCGGTGCTGGTCCTGTGGGATCTGTCACGCCGTCCCGCCGAACGGCCGGACCGCTGGGCGGGGGTGGGTGTCGGGCTCGCGGCCGCGGTCAAACTGACGCCGGCCCTGTTCGCGGTGTTCCTGCTCGCCACGGGCCTGGTGGCGCGTTGCGGGGGCCGGGACGGGGGGCCGTGGCTGCGGCCCGCGCGTGGGGCGGCCGGCGCCTTCACGGGGGCGACCCTGGTGGCGGCGGCCGTCCTGCCGTATGACTCGTGGCGGTTCTGGACCGGGATGGTTTTCCGGACGGGGCGGGTGGGGCGGGCCGAGGAGACCGCTAATCAGGCTCTGCGCGGCGTTCTGGCGCGCTTGCTGCACAGCGCCGAGCCGGGAGCCCTCTGGGCGGCCGCTGCGGCCCTGACGGCCGTTGTGGGGCTTGCGGTGGCGGTCGTGGCGGAATTGCGCGGCGGGCGGGCCTGGGCGGTGGCCGTGTGCGCGGTGACGGGACTGCTGATCAGTCCCGTGTCATGGTCGCACCACTGGGTGTGGTGCGTGCCCGTGGTGCTGCTGTTGTGGACGCGCGGGCACCGGGCGGTGGCCGCGGGGACGCTGCTGGTCTTCTGTTCGTACGCCCTGTGGTGGGTGCCGCACGGCCACGGCCGGCCCGAACTTCACCAGGACGCGGCCGACTTGGCCCTGTCGGCGCTCTACTCGGTCACCGGTGCGCTGTTCCTCGCACTCGCATGGCATCGTTGCCGCGGCCGGGTACGGCTCAGGCCGTGACGAAGGAGTAGAACCTCTTGAGCGTGCAGTGCTCCTCCAGGAGACGGCCGTAGATCGGCTCGCCCTCCAGCTCACGGTAGGTCTCGATCGGGTCGCCTTTTATGATCAGCGCCCGCGCGCATTCCTCGCACCAGTACTGGTAGTCGGGGTTGATCGGCTCCATGTCGCGGACGATCGGGGTCCCGCTCCCGCACCAGTCGCACTTTCGCCTGTGTGCACCCATCGATCAGCTCCAGCTGTGGCCGCAGGCCGTGCACACGTAGGAGATCCCGCCGTTGTCGCCGAGTACTTGGGCCACATGGACGGAACCGCAGGAAGGGCAGAGCAGCCGGGTGATCGTGTCCCGTATCAACGCCGCACCGAGGAGGTGGCCGCCCTCCTCAAGGATGCTCGCAGGCATCGCTACTCCTCCCGTCGGGCCGCGCCCCCTTCCGGCCGTTTGATTCTGCCACGGCCGGACCAATACGGTCAGCGACGCCTCAGTACCAGTCCGGACACGGCGCCCGCGACCGCCGTCGCGGCGAGCGTCCATGCGCAGGCTGACAGCGCCTCCGCAGAGGTATACGCCCGTGGGCCCCCAAGTGACTCAAGCCGGTTCAAGAACAGTGTGCCGAACGCGGCGACCCCGATGAGCTGACCGAGTTGGGTGACGGTCGCCAGAAGACCGCTGGCGTCCGCAGCCTCCTCGGGGCGCACGGTGGCGAGCGCACCCGTGAGCGTGGGGCTGAAGGCGAGCGCGAGCCCCGCCCCCACTCCGGCGTACGCCAGAAAGAGCCACGCGCCCCCGTCGCCGCCCCCGCGAAAGGCCATTCCGACGCCGGCCGTGCCCAGTGCGGTGAGCGCGAACCCCGCCGGGGTCAGCGCCCGCTGCCAGGAGACGGGCCACCTGCGCCAGGTGAGGGCGACCGCGCCGAAGGCGACGGCGGTCGGTGCGAAGGTGAGACCGGCGCGCTGCGCGCTGTAACCGAGGCCGTTCTGGACGTGCAGGGTGAGCGTGAACAGGAATCCCGCGTTGACGGCCATCACGGCGAGGATGCGCAGTACGGCAAGGCTCATGCCGGGGTGGCGCAGTACCCGGGACGCGATCAGCGGGGCGCCGCCACGCCGGGCCAGTCTCGACTCGTAACCGATGAACAACGCGGACAGGAGGACGGCGGCGGCGGGGGACAGCCAGGACCACAGCGGCCAGCCCTCCTCCTGTCCGAGCACCAACGGCACGGTCAGCAGCGAGACGGCCGACCCGAGCAGGACCAGGCCGGGCAGGTCGAGGCCGCGTGTCCGCTGCGTCGTCGATCCGGCACCGGACGGCAGGACACGCCGGCCGAGGACGAGGAGTACGGCGCCGATGGGCACGTTGACGAGGAACACCGGCCGCCAGCCCGTGCCGAACAGGTCGGCTCCTACCAGGACGCCGCCGACGATCTGGCCGGCGGCTGCGCCGACCGCGAGGACCGCCGAGTAGGCGCCGAGCGCCCGGGTACAGGCCTCGCCGGTGAAGGCGCGCTGGATGATGCTGAGGACCTGCGGGATCATCACCGCCGAACCGGCGCCCTGCACCAGCCGGAACACGATCAGTTCGACAGCGCCCTGGGCCAGGTCGCAGGCGAGCGACGCCGCCGTGAACAGGGCGAGGCAGGTGGACCCGGCCGTGGCCGAGCCGGTCGCCGAGCCGGGCTCCGGTGATCAGCAGTACCGCGTAGGTGATGGCGTAGCCGGCCACGACCAGCTGCAAGTCGGAGCCGGTGGCGTGGAGTTCAAAACCCATGGTAGGGGCCGCGACGTTCACGATGAAGACGTCCAGCACGGCCATGAACTGGGCTGTGAGGACGACCGCGAGGAGCAGCCGGGGCCGGTTGTCGGGGCCGGGTGATTCACTTTTCTCGGGGATCGAAGTGGGCGCGGGACCTGGCCCCGTACGGGATGTCGTCGTCATGCGTCCGAGCGTGGCGGGGGGACCGGTACGGGTGCCGAGACCCCGCCGATGCTGGTACTGGCAGCACCTGGCACGGGGCGGCTGCGCCCACGATGAAGGACATGACGACGGGGGACGTGACGATGGGGACGGCAGGACACCGCCGCGGGCCGGAGCTGGCCGCGTTCCTGCGCACCAGGCGGGCGCGGTTGACACCGGCGGACGTCGGTATGCCCCCGGGGCTGCGGCGGCGCACTCCGGGGCTGCGCCGGGAAGAGCTCGCCCAGCTCTCCGGTGTGGGGGTGACCTGGTACAGGTGGCTGGAGCAGGGGCGGCCGATCAACGCCTCGCCGCAGGTGCTGGACGCGGTGGCACGCACGCTGCGGCTGGACGCGCCGGAGGGACTGTCCCGGTCGGTCGGCGCGGAGGTGCAGGGCATCATCGACGCCCTGGATCCGCGATCCGCTGATGGCGGTGGTGTACACCTCGCGCTACGACGTGCTGGCCACCAACGCGACGTACCGGGACATCTTCCTGGTGCCGCAGACGGTGCGGATCGGTGTGCCCAACGTGTTGTGGACGTTGTTCACGGTGCCGAAGGACGTCTGCCCGGTGGTGCACCGGGAGCGTGAACTGCCGAGGATGGTGGCGACGCTGCGTTCCAGTTACGGCAGACATGTGGGCGAGCCTGCCTGGGAGGACTTCATACGGGCGCTGTCCCGGGCCAGCACGGACTTCGCCCGGATGTGGGCGAGCGGGGTGGTGGCCCGGCCGGGACCGCGGGTGAAGTCGTTCCGTCATGAGGCGGTGGGCGAGGTGCGGATGAGGTCGCAGTCGCTGTCGATCGACGGGATGCCGGAGGCCCGGATCGTTGTCTACACGCCCGAGGACGGACAGACACGGGAGAAGGTCGCGTTGTTGCGCGAGCGCAGGCTGCGGCTGTGGGCGGTGACGGACGAGGCGGCAACCGGGATCATCCGGGAGTGGGACAAAGAAAATCCCGCCCCCTGAAGAGGGCGGGATTCTCGTCACCGATCTTTGACAACTCGACAGTGTCTGGAGTGTCGATCTGTGGAGCTAAGGAGAATTGAACTCCTGACCTCCTGCATGCCATGCAGGCGCTCTACCAACTGAGCTATAGCCCCTTGCAGCCTTCCGGCCCTGGGGGAGTTCAGTCAGATAGCGCCGCGTGAGGGGCTCCGC
>NZ_JBEYFC010000625.1:0-4504 GCF_040634175.1 Streptomyces sp. NPDC007162 | reverse complement strand
GGCGGACCCGCACCCGCCGCGCCCCGGGGGTCAACTCGTCAGCTGGTAGAGGCTCCTGCCGACCAGCCAGCAGCCCAGCAGCAGGCACAGCGTCACCAGCGCCTGCTCCTGGTGCCGGGTCAGCCACGCGCGCAGCCGCAGCAGCCGGCCCCGGGCCGCCGCCGGGGCGAAGACCACGTACAGCTCCAGGGCCAGCAGGCTCGCGGTGGCCAGCAGGCAGAAGCCGGACAGGGCGAGCCAGGTCGCGAAGTGCGAGGTGTCCGCCTCCACGACCGTCGTGGCCCCGGCCGCGACCAGCCCCCACGGTTGCAGCAGGACGGCGAGGCCCGCCGCGCTCCACATCGTGCTGCGGTCCATCTCCGCGGTCAGGGACGCGGACGACGGCGCGGGTGGACCTGCCCCCGGGGCCCGGCCACGCAGACCGCCCAGACGCCGGCGCCGGTGTTCGCCGTACCCGACGAGCGCCACCCCGATGAGCAGCTTGGCCGCGAGGACGGCGGTGGACGGCGGGGACTTCGGCGGGGGCGGCCGGCCGCCCGTCAGCAGCAGGACGACCGTGATCACGAGGACCAGGCACGCCAGCCAGCTCAGGATGAAGACCAGGCCTTTCCACACGCCCCTGGCGGAGGCCACCACCAGGACGAAGGCCATCAGCGGCAGTGGCTCGAGCGTGATGGCCAGCGCGATGAGCAGCAGGTCGAGGACCACGACGACCCCCACGGTGTCGGACACCACGAGCGTAGGCGCACGGCACCGGGACGACACCCGGACCGGAGTCCCGGCGGGCGCCTCCGGGGTGCCGCCCGGGCGTCCGCCCCGCACCCTGGACGCAGGAAGGAGCGATGCCCATGCGGACCAGGGGGCGGGTGCCGCGCAACGGCTCTCGGCCCGGGCCGTCGCGGTGGCGTGAGCGGACCGCGCGGCTGGCGGCGCGGGCGAAGGCGCTGCACCGGTGGGCGGAGATCCGGTTCCCCGTCGTGATCCACCTCGCGGACCGCATGGTGTCCGTGAACATCTTCGACACCGCCACGCGGGTGGCCGCCCAGTGCTTCCTGACCGCCGTCCCGCTGCTCTTCGTGTTCGTGGCCTACGCCCCGCCCGGGGTCGAGCAACAGCTGGTCCGTTCGATCCGCTCGGTGTTCGGCCTGACCGGACCGGCCGACCCCCAGCTCCAGCACCTGGTGCAGCCACAGAGCGAAGGGCTGCGGCAGACCACCGGCGCGGTCGGCGTGCTGATGGTGCTGATCTCCGCCACCTCCCTCAGCCGGGCCGTGCAACGGTTGTGCCAGCGTGCCTGGGGCATCCCTCGCGGCGGCATCCGGATCGCACCGTGGCGCTGGCTCGCCTGGCTCGCCCTGTGGATCGTCGCGCTGGTCCTCCAGGGCGTGCTGCGGGACGGCTTCGGCGTGGGTGCCTGGCTGGGCGTCCCGGTCACCTTCGCCGCCCAGGTGTGCCTGTGGTGGTGGACGCAGCACCTGCTGCTCGGCGGACACGTCAGCTGGAAGCCGCTGGTCCCCGGGGCCGCGATCACAGCGCTCTCCTTCACGGCCCTGTCGGTGACCGCGCGTTTCTACATGCCGCGCGCCCTCGACCGCGCCCTCGGCGAGTACGGCTCCCTGGGAGCGGTCTTCGTGGCCCTGTCCTGGCTCATCGTGGTCTGCCTGGCCGCCACCGTCAGCGTCACCGTCGGCGCGGTCCTGGCCCAGGAGCCGTTCCTCGCCGGCCGGCTCGGCAGCCCGCCGCCCCGCCGTCCCCAGGACGCCCGCAGGCCCGGGGACCGCACGCCCGGCCCGCACGACCGCCGCTCCGGATAGCCGTGCCGCCGGCCCTTCCGGCCGCGGCGACGGCCGGGACCGGTGTCCGGGCCGGGTGTCCCGGCGTGTCCTGCGCCGGGGCGCAAACACTGTGATCCTGATGGAGTAGAGCGCCGGCCACGGCCGGCCGGACACAGGTGGTGATGTCTGTGGCCGCGAACGACGACAGCGCACCGGGACGGGCCGCCGGGTACACCGGCCCGCCGGGGGAGCCGTTTCTGCGTACCCGGTTCGCCGCACCGGCCAGGCCCGCCACCTTCGTCCGCAGGCCCAGGCTGACCGCGCACCTCGACCAGGCCCTGCACACACCGCTGACCATGGTCAACGGCGCGGCCGGCGCGGGGAAGACCCTCCTCGTCGCCGACTGGGCCGCCGGGCTCGGACGTCCGGTCGCCTGGCTCACCAACGAGGCGGGCGACCAGCGGCCCGGCACGTTCTGGACCAACGTCCTGCACGCCCTGCGCTCCTCGGGGACTCCGGTCCCCGCCGGAATCGGCGGACCGGGGACCATCGGCATGGTCGGCCACCGGCTGCTCGGCCGGCTCGCCGACGAGCTGAACGGGAGCGACCGGTCGGCGATCCTGGTCCTCGACGAGTTCGACCGGCTGTCCGCGCCGGAGCCCGCCGAGCAGCTGGAGTTCGTCCTGCACCACGCCGGACAAGGGCTGCGGCTGGTCCTCGTCACCCGGACCGAACCCCTGCTGCCCCTGCACCGCTACCGGGCCGCCGCGGCCATCACCGAGATCAGGAACGACGAACTGGCCTTCACCCCCGAGGAGGCCGCCGACCTGCTGGCCCGGCACGACCTGCCGCTGGCCGCCCAGGCCGCGCGCGCCCTGGTGGAGCGCACCCGCGGCTGGGCGGCCGGAGTGCAGCTGAGCGCCCTCGCCGCCCGGCAGAGCGCGGACCCGGAGACGTACCTCAAGGAGTTCGAGGCCGGTCACAGCGTCATCGCCGACTTCCTGCTGGCCGAGGTGCTCAACCGGCAGTCGCCCCAGACGCAGGACCTGCTGCTGTGCGTCAGCGTCCTGGACCGGTTCTGCCCCGAACTGGCCGAGGCCCTCACGGGCCGTCCCGGTGCCGGGCCGCGGCTGGCCGGGCTGTGCCGGCAGAACGCCTTCCTCGAGTACCTCGGGCACTCCTGGTTCCGGCTGCACCCGCTGTTCGCGGAGATCCTCCGGGTCCACCTGCGGGCGCGCCGCCCGGAGCGGGAACCCGAACTGCACCGGCGTGCCGCGTGCTGGCTGCGGGCCCACGGTGCCGTACCCGAGGCACTCGCCCACGGCGCGGCGGCTGCCGACTGGGAGTTCACCGCCGGCGCCGTCGTCGACGACCTGTCGATCGGCCGGCTGCTCACCGGGCCGCGCGCCGACGACCTCACCGAGCTGTTCTCCCGGATGGGCACGGAGGCCACCGGCGCGGCGGTGGACCTGGTGCGGGCGGCCCGCGAGCTGTCCGGGTGCGACCTCGACCGCGGCCTCGTCCACCTCGGCCACGCGGCGCAGGACCCGGCTCCGGGAGAGCCCGACGCGGCGAGCCGACTGAGCCGGGTGCTCCTGGAGTCCCTGGCGGCCCGGCTGACCGGTGCCCCCGGCCGGGCCGAGCAGGCGATGGCCACGGCCGAGCGGCTCCGCCACGAGGTGCCCGCCGAGCAGCTGGCGCGCCACCCCGAGCTCGGCGCACTGCTGCTCACCCACCTGGGTTCGACCCGGGTGTGGGCCGGGCACTTCGACGCGGCCCGCGCCGCCCTCACCGAGGTGACCGGTCTCGCCGACGCCGCGACGGAACTGCCGCGTGAGGACTGCCTCGGTCACCTGGCGCTGCTCGACTACTTCGACGGCCGGCTCGACCGGGCGGAGAGCAGGGCCCTGGCCGCCACGGCCGTGACCCGGCACTGCGGCGGGCATCCGTTCCCGGGCGCCGGGCTCGGGCAGCTGGTGCTGGCCGCCGTGGCCGTCGACCGCGACGAGCTCGACCAGGCCCGGACCCTGCTGGCCGAGGCCGCCGAGTCCGGCCCCGGCCCCGCGGCGCCCGACCCGGTGACCGAGGGGTGCCGGGCCCTGGCGACCGCACGGCTGCTGGCGGCACTCGGCGACCCGGAAGCCGCCGCGGACGCGGCCACCCCGGCCGTACGGGCCACGGTCACCTCGCCCTGGGTCCGGGCGGGCGCGGCCCTGGCCTCGTCGGCGGCCCATCTCGCCGAGGGCCGTCCGGAGGCGGCCGCCGGGGTGCTCGACGGGGTCCGGGGCCCCGACGGGTCCGTGTGCGCGGCGGAACTGGCGTGGGCGCGCCTCGTCGCCGGCCACCGCGAGGAAGCGGTCGAGGCGGCGGGCCCGCTGTGCGCGGACGACGGGGGAGGTCCCGGGGTCACGGTGCGGGCCACCCTGGTCCACGCCCTCGCCGCGATCGAGACGGGGGACGCCTGCACCGCCCGCAGACTGCTCGCCAAGGCGCTCCTGGAGGCCCGCCGCAACCGGCTGCGCCGCCCGTTCCTGGACGCCGGGCCGCGGATCCGGCGTCTGCTGGACACCCCCCAGCTGCACGGCCTGGCCGCGGGCTGGCTGTACGGGGACGGCGCCGGTACCGACCCCGAGGCCCCACCGCTGCTCGTGGAGGAACTGAGCGGGCGCGAGCGCGAGGTGCTGAGCAGGCTGGCGCAGCTGATGTCCACCCAGGAGATCGCCGCCGAC
>NZ_JBEYFC010000624.1:0-4506 GCF_040634175.1 Streptomyces sp. NPDC007162 | reverse complement strand
GACCGCTCGCACTACGAGGACGTCCTGGTCGCCCGGGTCCGCGAACTGGCCCCGCCCGCCGTCGAATCCCTGGCCGACGGCGGCGAAGCGCCACACGTCCTTCAGGTAGAAGTCACCGAGCATCACGGCGCGTTCGGTGGAGAACTCCGAGCCGGTGAAGGAGTACCTGGCCACCTCCTCACCGCCCGCGACGATACGGAGGTACCCGGGGGCGACCTGCGACATCTGCCCGGCGCCGTCGATGGTCGCCGTGAACGCCAGCTTCTGGATCTGCTGCGGGACCCTGTCCAGCGTGATCCGGAAGGATTCCGTGTCGCCCGCCTGCGCACCGAGCAGCTGGATGGACTCCTCGGGGGACTTCGGCTGGTTGAAGAAGACGAAGTAGCGGTCGTCCGAGAGCCGTTCGTCGGCATCGAGGCCGAAGCAGCTGATGTCGAACGTCAGACCGGGCCCGGAGATCTGCACCCCTACGTACAGGTCCGTGCCGGCCGTGAGGTCACTGATCCTGGCCTTGTGGCCGCGTTGGAATTCCCTGGCCATGCGTTACGACCGTCCCCCATCCCGAATGCGAGTGCGTCGCGCCAGGCTAACGGCTAACTCGGACATCGGACGAAGTCGGTACAGACCCGGTACACAACCGCGTTCAGCGGCATCGAGGGGAGTACCGCCGGGGCGTGTCACTCGTCGCGCACGTCGGGCACCGGCCGCAGCCGGTCGGCGGCGACCACCCCTTCGAGGTAGCCCCGGGCCCGCTCGGTCCGCGGATACGCATCGAGGAGCCGCCAGAAGCGGGGGCCGTGCCCGGGCACCAGCAGATGTGCCAGCTCATGGCAGAGCACGTAGTCGACCACGTACTCGGGCATGCCCTGGAGCCGGTGCGAGAGACGGATGCTGCCCTCGGCCGGGGTGCAGGAACCCCAGCGGGTGTTCTGGTTGGTGACCCAGCGCACCGATGCGGGGCGGGCCCTGCCGTCGAAGTACTGGTCCGACAGCCGCTGGGCGCGCTCGGCGAGTTCGGCGTCGCCCAGCACCCGCCTGCTCTCCTGGGCGGCGAGTTTGTTGAGCATGACGGTCACCCAGCGTTTCTCCTCCGCCTCGGACATCCGGGCAGGGATCAGCACGACGGTGCGATCGCCCTCGCGGTACGCGGAAACGGTCCGGCGGCGCCGGGCGCTCCTGCGAACCTCGATCGCGCTCACCCCCGGGCCGCTGGGCGGCTGGCTCGTCGTGCTGCGCTGTGGCTTTCCGGCGCGGTGCAGTGGGTCGGCGGGCACGCCCCGACGTTACCCGCTGCACACGGGGGAAGTCCCGGGTCCGGGACGGTTCGGTTCCGATCCCCCACCATGCGTTTGATTTGTACGACGAATACCCACCGCCTGTGGACAACTTTCGGCGCCCGCCGAGCGGGCCGGGCATGCTGGCACTCGTCGGCGGAGCGTGACCGGCTGCGCCGACGGACGGGGATGTTCCATGACCTTTCGACAGTTACGGGGCCTGTCATGCATCCGTTGGTGAAGCCCGCGCTCCGGCGCGGCTGGCGCGATCTCAACACCGTGCAGTTCGGCATGACTCCGGCGCACGCCATGACCCTCGGGCCGATGGACCTGGCGACCGGCACCTTCCTGGACCTGCTCGACGGGGCCCGGGGGCTCGCCCTGCTGCGCGAGGAGGGGCGCCGCATGGACCTGCCGGACGGACATGTCGACGCCCTGGTCGAGCGGCTGTCCCGGGCCGGGCTCGTCGACGACGCACGCGGCGGCGGGCCCGCGGCGCAGGCACTGCGCGAGAAGAAGGGGGTACTGGACCGGCTGGGTCCGGATCTGTCGTCGCTCTCCCTGATCACTTCGGAGCCGGGCGGCGCGATCGGCAGGCTGGCGGCCCGGCGGGCGTTGCGGGTGCAGGTGCGGGGCGCGGGCCGGGTGGGCGTCACGCTGGCCGCACTGCTGTCGGGTGCGGGCGTCGGCGAGGTCGACGTGCGGGACGTGGGCCGCGTCCAGCCGTGGGACGTGGCGCCCGGCGGGCTGCCCGCGGATTCGGTCGGTGAACGGCGCGCCGAGGCCGCCCGCGCGGTGGTGCGCCGGGCGGCCCCGGACCGGCCACCACGCCGCCCGGGTCGGGCCGCGGAGGAGCCCGGGTTGACGCTGGTGATCATCGCCCCGCGCGACGACGTCCTGGTGCACGCCCCCTGCGCCCGCGCCGCCGAGCCGCTGATGGCCTCGGGGACTCCCCACCTCTACACCGGTGTCGCGGAGGGGACCGGCAGCGTCGGCCCGCTCGTCCTGCCTGGCGGGACCGGCTGCGCCCGTTGTCTGCACGAGCACCGCACGGACCGGGACCCGGCCTGGCCGCGTCTGGTCGCCCAGTGGGGTTCCGGGCAGGCCAGGCGGGTGGGAGCGTGTGATCTGACGCTGGCGGCGGCCGTGGCCGGGCTGGCCGCCGCGCACGCCCTGGCCTTCCTCGACGGCGAGTCGCCGTCCGGTACGGGGGTGCGCTGGGAGGCGTCCTCGCCGGCTCTGCACTGGCACGCACGGCCGGTCCGGCCGCATCCCTCGTGTCCGTGCGGAGCGGCGGAGAAAGCTGAGGGAGAACACACCTCAACCAACGGCGCTCCGCACGAGACAATGGTGGTGCAACGGCCGTCGGCGGAGCGACGACAAGCGGCAGACGCGGCGCGGCCGACTGGGACTTGGAGGGCGCATGTCTGATCTTCCCCGGAAGGCGGTCACCCGGACCGCCAAGCTCGCCGCGCTTCCGCTCGGCTTCGCCGGCCGCGCGACCTGGGGTCTGGGCAAGCGCATCGTGGGCGAGTCGGCGGAGATCGTCGGCCGCGAGCTGCAACAGCGCACGGCGGAGCAACTCTTCAAGGTACTCGGAGAGTTGAAGGGCGGGGCGATGAAGTTCGGACAGGCCCTGTCCGTCTTCGAGTCCGCCCTGCCGGAGGAGGTCGCGGGCCCCTACCGGGCGGCCCTCACCAAACTGCAGGACGCCGCGCCCCCGATGCCGACGCGCACCGTGCACTCGGTGCTCACCGAGCGACTCGGGGAGGACTGGCGGGAGCTGTTCCTGGAGTTCGAGGACAAGCCCGCGGCGGCCGCCTCGATCGGCCAGGTGCACCGGGCGGTGTGGCACGACGGCCGGGTGGTCGCGGTCAAGGTGCAGTACCCGGGAGCCGGCGAGGCACTACTGTCCGACCTGGGGCAATTGAGCCGTTTCGCCCGCCTCCTGGGTCCCCTGATCCCCGGCATGGACATCAAGCCGCTGATCGCCGAGCTGCGCGACCGGGTCTCCGAGGAGCTGGACTACTCTCTGGAGGCGCAGGCCCAGGCGGCACACGCCGAGGAGTTCGAGGACGATCCCGACGTGGTGGTCCCCGCGGTGGTGCACCAGTGCGACCAGGTGCTGGTCACTGAGTGGATCGACGGGATACCGCTCTCCGAGGTCATCTCCGGCGGCACCCAGGAGCAGCGCGACCGGGCCGGTCAGCTGCTGGCCCGCTTCCTGTTCTCGGGCCCGGCCCGCACCGGACTGCTGCACGCCGATCCGCACCCGGGCAATTTCCGTCTGCTGCCCGGTGGGCCGGAGGACGAGGAGAAGTGGCGCCTCGGTGTGCTCGACTTCGGCACGGTCGACCGCCTCGTGGGCGGGCTGCCCGCCCCGATCGGCGACTCCCTGCGGATGACGCTGGACGGTGATGCCGAGGCGGTCTACGAACTGCTGCGCACGGAGGGGTTCGTCAGGGAGTCCATAGAGCTGGACCCGGATGCCGTCCTGGACTACCTGCTGCCGATCATCGAACCGGCGCAGGCCGACGAGTTCACCTTCACCCGCAACTGGATGCGCAGCCAGGCCGCCCGCATAGCCGACCCCCGCAACCCCGCCCACCAGCTGGGCAAACAGCTCAATCTGCCGCCTGCCTACCTCCTGATCCACCGGGTGACACTGAGCACCATCGGCGTGCTGTGCCAGCTCGGCGCGACGGTGCGGCTGCGGGACGAACTGGAGGCATGGCTGCCGGGGTTCGTGCCCGAAGAGGCCGAGGCAGTCGAGGAAGTCGAGGCGGTCGGCGAGGCATAGGCGGGAGGGGAGCCTGCCCGGGCCGGGGCCAGGTGTTCACCACCAGGACGAGTCGAGCCGACCCTCGATCGCTCGGAGGTTCTCCCTGGAGCAGGTGTCGCAGAAGAACCGGCGGACGCCGTTCTCCACGGAACAGGTCCAGGTGGTGGGCCGGGGGCCGTCGGCGGCCGGGGCGCCGCAGCGGGCGCACACGAGCGGGTGGGGCTCCACCGTGGAGCCGCCGTGATCACTGCCTCCGCGAAGACTTGTCACCCGGCGACGATAACTCCGCCGTGAGCCGATCCCCGGGTAACGCACCGCGGGGGCCGGTCCGTTCGGCCGGACCGGCCCCCGCGGGTGCTGGCCGGCCACCGGATCAGCGGGCTGCCGGTGATCGACGAGGACGACAAGGTCATCGGCGTCATCTCCGAGACCGACCTGATGGAGCGCCAG
>NZ_JBEYFC010000623.1:0-4511 GCF_040634175.1 Streptomyces sp. NPDC007162 | reverse complement strand
TACGCGCCCGGTGACACCAAGGGCTCCAAGCTGCCCCCGGTCACCTTCTCCGCCTACACCGTGGACGCGGACGACCCGCTCGGCGACTACCTGGCACCCGGTCGCACGCGCTCGGCCGACGTGGGGCCGGTGGCGCTGACGCTCCAGCCGTCGGGGGCCTGGAGCGAGGCCGTCAGCCGGGTGGCGGACGATCCGTCCTCGGGGACCCGCACGGTCGTCCGGGCCGTGAAGGACTGCGCCGGCTGCGCGGTGTCCGGCACCTCCAGGGTGACGTCGGCGCCGGGGCGCTTCGGCATCGCGTACGTGCGGCTGTCGTAGCGGGGGCTGTCGTTCTGGGCGACGCGCAGGGACGAGGTGTAGCTGCCGTAGTCGGTGAGCGAGACCTGTCCGAGGCCGCCGGTGCTGCCGTCCAGGTTCCAGACGGCGATGGCGATGCTGTTGTGGCCGTTCGGGTCGAGGATTCCGTTGGGGACGGGGAACGTGTGCTGCGGACCGAGGTAGTTGACGTAGTTGCCGAGCTGCCAGCCGTTGACGAAGATCGTGGCACGGTACTTGCGTGCGGCGTCGTCGGTGAACGTCAGGCCTACCGAGGTGTCCTGGCCGCGCGGCAGGTCGAGGTCGGCGTCGGTGCGGTACCAGGAGACACCGGGGCGGGTGTCGGTCGTCGGCAGTGTCACCTTGTTCCACTTACCGTCCGGGTAGCCCGGCAGGGGCCAGCCGGCCCGCTCGCCGTACAGACCGCCCGTCGAGAGCGGACCGCGCACCGTGTCCTGCAGGTCCTCGCCGCCGCGTACGCCCTGGATGCGCCAGGTGACGGAGGTCAGCGGGGCTCCGACGAGGGAGGCGCTGGTCAGGCCGCGGGCGGTCTTGTTGCCGTTGGTGGAGTTGTAGTCCTCCTCGTGTCCCATGTTCACGGTGAGCACGGAGAGGACGTTGTCACCCGTGGACCGCACCGAGCCGGCCGGGAAGGTGAAGTCGGCGCTGCCCGTGGTGGAGCTGCCCAGGAAGGTGCCGTTGAGCCAGGCCGAGAACGCCTGGGCGTCGCCGCCGGAGTCCGAGACCAGGTGGATGCCGGTCTCCTTGCCGGTGGCGCGGAAACGACCGCGGTACCAAGTGTTGCCGGTGTGGAAGCCGTAGTCGTCGGCGTAGAGCACCGGCAGCGCGTTGGCGCCGGAGACACTGTTGGTGGTCGCCTTGTCGGCCACCTGCCAGCTGGAGTCGTCGAAACCGGGGGCCGCTTCGGGGGATTCCTCGGCGTGCTTCCAGCTCGTCAGCGTCGGCAGGTGCACCGGGGCCGCGGTCGCGATCTCCCCGGTCAGGCTTCCGGTGCCGGTGGCCCTGGTGTGCACTGTCCGGCCGTTCCAGGTGACACGGGCGGCGGAGCTGAACACCTCGATGTTCTTGTCGTCGGCGTTGTCGCCGGTGAGCGCCACGGTGCGGCCGCCGTCCCGGCTGGTCGCCGTCCGCAGCAGGTGCGTGCCGCGTACGAACACCGGGCCGGTCGCCGTGTCCTGGCGCCAGAAGGTCTTCGCGGTCGCCTTGTCGCCGACGAGGAGCAGCAGCGGGCGCTGTCCGCCGCCGCTGATGCTGATGCGCATCAGGCCCTTGTGCGTGTAGTTCAGCCGCAGGTCGCCGGTGGCCGGGTCCCAGGTGGTGTCGGCGGTGCCGCCGCTGGTGGCCACGGTGGGCCTGGCGGAGTAGCGCAGGACGGTCTCGCCGTCGCTGCCCGGGTCGCCGTAGAGCACGGCGACGTCCCGGTCGCCGATGGTGGCGCTGGTCATGATCTCCGAGGTGGAGTACTGCAACTGCGAGTCGCCGAGCCGGTAGTCGGCCACGATCACGTGGGAGTCGCGTCCGTCGAGGGTGATAGCGGTGCCGGGCTGCTGGGGCACGACCGGGTAGGTCGGTTCCGCGGCGGCGGTGCCCGTCGGCACGTCGATGGCGTCGATGGCCACGTAGTTGTCCGTGGACGCCGAACTGTGGGTCCCGTCGACGACGATCTTCAGGGTGTGTGCCCCGGGAGCCAGGCCGGTCTTCTGGAAGAGCACCGCCTGGGTCTCGCCGCCGGAGTCGTCGACCGTCGCCTCCTTCGTACCGTCGAGGTAGACGTCGGCGTAGCCGTGGTTGTTCGTCTTCGAGCCGATCCAGCGGACCGCGGTGCCGTCGAAG
This sequence comes from Streptomyces sp. NPDC007162, assembly GCF_040634175.1. Taxonomy (NCBI): domain Bacteria; kingdom Bacillati; phylum Actinomycetota; class Actinomycetes; order Kitasatosporales; family Streptomycetaceae; genus Streptomyces; species Streptomyces sp. NPDC007162. The sequence continues at coordinate 2,342 of NZ_JBEYFC010000623.1, read as the reverse complement.
GGGACGGTGACCGAGTCACCGGCCTTGTTGGAGAACGACTCGGTGTGCTTGTAGTCGCCGCCGGTGTAGTTCTGGTCGGCCACGTGCGACCACGAACCGGCGTACTGGAGCGCGGAGTCCGGGTCGTCCCAGGTGTAGGTGGTGTCCGCGGACGGCTGCGCGTTGAAGTCCAGCGAGATGTGGGTCCTGTCGACCGCGGTGGACGTGGAGTCGCCGTGCCGCAGGACGTGGAACTGCGTCTTCGTGTCGGGGTTCATCCGGGCGGTGTCGACGACGGCGGAGTCGTCCGGGGGCGTGGCCCTGATCGCCTCGGTCTTGGTCAGCGGGGCCACGGACTGGGTGAAGTAGCCGATCAGCTTGTCCTCGTAGTACTTCGGATCGAGCTGCCGGGTCTCGCGGATCGCCGCCCCGTAGTCGTACGACGTGTAGTTCTCCGGCATGCCCAGCCAGCCCCAGTTGGTGCCGCCGTAGGTCATGTAGAAGCTCTGCGCGGTGGCGCCGACGGCTATGTTCTGCTTGTAGAACACGTTGGCGAACTGGTCGTTGATCAGCTGGGCGCACTTGTCGTAGCCCGGTCCGCCCCAGGGGTCGAAGGCGCCGCCCTGGAACTCCGGCGAGTACAGCGGCTTTCCGGCGGGGTGGTCGTAACTGATGTCGGGGACGCCGTTCCACTTCGTGGGGTTCGAGCAGTTGAATCCCTGGGGGTAGGAGTCCGGGCCGTCGACGTCGAGGGCGCCGGTACCGGAGTTGAAGGTGCCGTTGTTGTTGCCGGTGAGCGGCACCGTGATGCCGTCGGCGCGGGCCTTGTCCTCCAGGTGCTGCATGTAGGAGCGGCCGGCGGCCGAGCCGTTGTAGTACTCGTTCTCGACCTGGTAGGCGATGACCGAGCCGGTGCCGTTGGTGAGTTGGTGGCGGGCGATGATCCGGTCGATCTGCGTCAGCCATTCGTCGGCGTACTTCAGGAACCGCGGGTCGTCGCTGCGGTTGTTGCCGGCCTTGGTGGTCAGCCAGCCGGGCAGGCCGCCGCTGTCGACCTCCGCGTTGATGTACGGCGCGGGGCGCGCGATGACGTACAGGCCGGCCTCCTGGGCCATGTCGAGCAGCCTGTCGACGTCCCGTACCCCGCTGAAGTCGTACACGCCCGGCTTGGGTGAGTGGTAACCCCAGTCGAAGTACAGCGACGTGGAGTTGAACCCGGCGGCCTTCATCTTCTGGAAGATGTCACGCCACAGGTCCGGGCTCGGCAGCCGGAAGTAGTGGAACTCGCCGGACCACAGGTAGGTGCGCTTGCCGTCGACGAGGAACGAGTAGCCGTCGAGTGTCACCGTGTGCGCCTGTGCGCCGGCGGCGGGCGTCGCGGTGGGTGTCACGGTGGATGTCTGCCCGCCGACGTCCAGCGCGACGGCTGGTCCGGTCATGCCCGCGGCCAGGGCGATGGTCGCGGTCGTCGCGAGGACCGCCCTCCACCACCGACGTCGACCGGGTCTCGCGCTCTCGGAACGGCTCCGACTACCCCGCACTGCGGCCTCCATCCGCCTGAGCACTCATCATCGAACAGACTCAGGCAAACCCGAACAGTAAAGGGCCACAAGGCTCAACACAATGGGGCGGGAGAACACGGTCGGGGCGGACGATGGCATGTCGGTTCACCGGTGGCCGAGAGGCGCCCCACCGAGGTCGGCGGTCCACCCCAACTCGTGCTGCACGTAAACTTCCTGACTGGTCATCAGGTCGCGCCGCCGAGGCCGCCGCGTTCATGCGACGGCGCGGCCCGGCTCACTTCTTCTTCAGTACGGACGGTTTGTGCACCGCGGAGCGGCCGGACTTGGCACTGCGCACCTGGTACTGCGGATCGTCCGGTGCCGCGTCGTGCGGCCCGCGGCCCGGGTGCGCTTGGTGATCTTCTTCTCCACCTCGCCCTCGGCCTGTCCGCCCGTGACTCTTCCAGGCCACCTTGTCACCCTTCTTCAGGCTCTCGCGCTCGCCCCGGTTCCTCGCGATACCGACGCTCCTTCCCGGTCAGCCACCCCCTGTCTCCGGGGTGCGGGCACCACGCCCGCGGCGCAGCCGCGGTTCGGCGCGAAGAGCCGGGGTTTACCACTCGAAGTCAAGGGCAGCAGGAGTTTCGTGCTTCGGACCGGAGGCGCAGGCCCAGCGGGTGACCACCCGGGCTGCCGGCATCCTCCGGGGCCCGTCCACCTCTCCGCTGCGGCACCCTGACCAACCCTTCAGGACAGGTCCGGAATTCGGTTCCGGACTTCTGGAAAGACCGTTCAGGAGCGATTCCGTATGCTCACCGACTTGTCGACCAGCCGTCCCGCCACGCCCGGCCACACCGCTGG
>NZ_JBEYFC010000622.1:0-4511 GCF_040634175.1 Streptomyces sp. NPDC007162 | reverse complement strand
GCCGTCGCGGTTGCGGGGGGTGCGGTCGCCGCGCGGGCCCGGCGGCCGGGAGCGCGCCGCCCGGACCGGCGCCGGAACGTCCTTCCCGGTCGGCGTCCGCCGGTTCCAGTCGCCCTCGCCGAGCACCAGCAGCGGGTCGAACATCACCACCACTCCGGCCAGCAGCAGGAACACGACGGGCCCCAGCAGCATGGGCAGCAGCACCGAGGTCGGTGACGCGCTCGCCCAGGCGGTGGCGGCAGCGGGACGCACCTCGACGCGCACCGCCGTCATCGCGGTGAAGTGCATGCCGGACACCGCGAGGCCCATTACCAGGCTGGCGCCCAGGCTCGCCGTGAAGCCCCGCACGGACACGGCCGCCCACAGTGCCGCCGTGGCCGCCGCGATCGCGATCAGCACCGACAGGGCGACCGTGAGCGGGGCGTAGTGAATCGTTCCGTCAAAGCGCAGCGCCGCCATGCCCAGGTAGTGCATGGCGGCCACCCCGAGCCCGGTGACGACGCCCGCGCCCCAGAGGGTTCCGGCGGTCGCGCCCCGATAGCCGACCACGAAGACGCCGATGCCGACCACCGCGATCGCCACCGCGAGACTGAGCAGGGTGCGGCCCACGTCGTAACGGATCGTCGTCTCCTGGACGTGGAAGCCGATCATCGCGATGAAGTGCATCGTCCAGATGCCGCAGCCGATGGAGGCCGCGCCCAGCGCGAGCCAGCCGGGCCGCCACGACCGGCCGCGGTGGTAGAGCGACCTGACGATGCAGCGCAGCCCCAGTGCCCCGCCCAGACAGGCCATCAGACAGGCCGCCACCGGAGTGACCATGCCGTAGTGGAACCCGTCGATCGTGCCGTGCATAAATGCAACTCCCCCCAGAGCCACGGCTGTTGTGGGGGAAGGTACTACGCGCCGGGGGCGTGCGCCGGGATGTTCGCCGAGACATCTGCCGCCCCTCGCGCACCACGGGCCGGGGCTCAGGGCGGGACGATCTTGATCGCGCTCATCCAGCCGTGTCCCTCGGGCCGTGTCTGCAGGGCCATGTGCAGCAACTGCATGCCCTCCAGCTCGCGGGCGTGGCGCAGCGCGCCGACGACCACCGGATTGAGCCCGCCGGAGGCGGCCAGCTCGGCCACCCGGTCCCGGGCCGCAGCGTCGTCGCCCGCGATGAACACGTCCAGGGGCAGTCCGCCGACCTCGCCCGCGACCAGCGCACCCGCGAAGGTGGTGTTGAAGGCCTTGACCACGTGCGTGCCCGGCGCGGCGGCCTTCGCGAGCTGCTGGGCGGCGGAGCTGTCCGCGGGCACCGTGAGCGAGTCGAAGGTGGCGAAGTCCACCGGGTTGGAGATGTCGACGACCGCCTTGCCGGCGAGCCGGTCCCCGTACTCGGTCACGACCTCGCGGGCTGCGTCGAACGGCACGGCCAGCACCACCACGTCCGCCGACCCGACCGCGTCCGGCACGGCGGGCTCCACGTCGGCCCCCGCCACCCGCTCGGCCAGTGCCTTCGCGAGCGTGCCGGCCTTTGCGGGATCCGTGCCGATCAGCCGGACCGTGTGTCCGCCCGCCAGGGCCCGGGTGGCGATACCGCCCGCCATGTTGCCTGTGCCCACGATGAAGACCCGCATGAGGAGCCCCTTCCGTCTGGAGTTGGGAGCTGCCGACGGCCGGTTGTGGTGCGAGGTGTCACACTCCGGCCGAACCAGGATAAAACGGTGCGGCCGACCGCGCTGTTCTCCGCCCCGGCCCCTTGGCGTCCGGCCGCCCCGGATAGCGTGGCGATCATGAGGGACTGGAGGATGCGGCCGGCGTCACCGGTGGACGTCGAGGCGGTGGCCGAGCTGCGTGCCGTCGTCCTGCGGGCCGATCTGGAGCGGCTCGGACGGTACGATCCGCGGCGCGTCCGGCAGCGGCTGCGGGACGGGTTCGACGCCGACCGGACCTCGGTGATCGAGGTGGACGGCGCCTTCGCCGGGTGCGTGGCGCTGCGGCCGGCCGAGGACGCGCTCTGGCTGGAGCACTTCTACCTGGCTCCGGAGCTCCAGGGGGCCGGGATCGGTTCGGGGGTCCTGGCCGAACTACTGGCGCGGTGCGACCGTGACGGGGCCCTGGTCCGGCTGAACGTCCTGCGGGGCAGTGCGGCCCGACGGCTGTACGAGCGGCACGGGTTCACGGTAGTGACCGAGGACCCGGTGGACGTCTTCATGGTGCGCGCGCCGTCCCGGTGAGTCCGGGCCCGTGCCGACCGTCCGGCGGTGCATAGGGAAAACCCTCGAATGACCTCGACGCGGCTGACATGTTCGGGTCAAAACTGGAATCCTCGCGGAGCACACGCTTCCCCCAGGGCGTGTCCACGGATCACGGACCGCGTACCCCGGTCCCGGATCCCGGTTCCCGCACAGCTCAGCTCGTCCCGGACAGCACATCCGGCTGCCCGGTCTGTCACCGGCCGCGACCCGGCGGCCGTAGCAGGAGGAGTACGAGTGAGACGTCTTCCCCACAGACGCGCCACGGTCGGGGCCGCCCTGGTCTCCACCGCGGCCTTCCTCGCCGTCGGCATCCAGTCGGTCCCGGCGAACGCCCAGCCCGCCAAGCCCCACCCCAGCCCCCTGCGCACCGGCGGCCTGGAAGCCGAGCTCACCCCCACCCAGCACAGCGCGCTCCTCAAGAGCGCCCGGCAGGGGACCGCGGCGACCGCCCGCACCATCGGCCTCGGCGCCAAGGAGAAACTGGTCGTCAAGGACGTCGTCAAGGACAACGACGGCACCCTGCACACCCGTTACGAGCGCACCTACGACGGCCTCCCCGTCCTCGGCGGGGACCTGGTCGTGCACACCCCGCCCACCTCGCTCGCGGCCGGCACGGTGAGCACGACCTTCAACAACAAGCACACCATCAAGGTCGCCTCCGTCAGCCCGACCGTCACCAAGGCGGCGGCCGGGGCCAAGGCGCTCAGGACCGCCAGGGCCCTCGACGCCGCCAAGGCCACCACCGACAGCGCCCGCAAGGTGATCTGGGCCGGCACCGGCACCCCGAAGCTCGCCTGGGAGACCGTGATCGGCGGCTTCCAGGACGACGGCACGCCCAGCCGGCTGCACGTCATCACGGACGCGACGACCGGCAAGGAGCTGTACCGCTACCAGGCCGTCAAGTCCGGCACCGGCAACACCCAGTACAGCGGCACGGTCTCGCTGTCGACCACGCTGTCCGGTTCGACGTACCAGCTGTACGACACCACGCGCGGCGGCCACAAGACGTACAACCTCAACAACGCCACGTCGGGCACCGGCACCCTGATGACCGACTCCGACGACGTCTGGGGCACCGGCTCCGGCTCCAACACCCAGACCGCCGGCGCCGACGCCGCCTACGGAGCCCAGGAGACCTGGGACTTCTACAAGAACACCTTCGGGCGCAGCGGCATCAAGAACGACGGCACCGCCGCCTACTCCCGCGTCCACTACAGCAGCAGCTACGTCAACGCCTTCTGGGACGACAGCTGCTTCTGCATGACCTACGGCGACGGCTCCGGCGGCACCCACGCCCTGACCTCGCTGGACGTGGCCGGCCACGAGATGAGCCACGGTGTCACCTCGAACACCGCCGGTCTCAACTACACCGGTGAGTCCGGCGGGTTGAACGAGGCGACCTCCGACATCTTCGGCACCGGCGTGGAGTTCTACGCCAACAACTCCTCCGACGTCGGCGACTACCTCATCGGCGAGAAGATCGACATCAACGGCGACGGCACGCCGCTGCGTTACATGGACAAGCCGAGCAAGGACGGTTCGTCGGCGGACAGCTGGTACTCCGGGGTGGGCAACCTCGACGTGCACTACTCGTCGGGTCCGGCGAACCACATGTTCTACCTGCTCTCCGAAGGCAGCGGAACCAAGACCATCAACGGCGTCACCTACACCAGCACCACCTCCGACGGAGTCGCCGTCGCCGGCATCGGCCGGGCCGCGGCCCTGCAGATCTGGTACAAGGCGCTGACGTCGTACATGACGTCCAGCACCACCTACGCGGGTGCCCGCACCGCCGCCCTGAACGCGGCCGCCGCCCTGTACGGCACCAGTTCCACCCAGTACGCCGGGGTCGGCAACGCGTTCGCCGGCATCAACGTCGGCAGCCACATCACCGTGCCCACCTCGGGCGTCACGGTCACCAACCCGGGCAGCCAGTCCTCGACCGTGGGCACCGCGGTGAGCCTGCAGATCGCGGCGAGCAGCACCAACAGCGGCTCACTGACCTACGCGGCGACCGGCCTGCCGACCGGCCTGTCGATCAACAGCTCGACCGGTGCCGTCTCCGGAACGCCCACCACCGCGGGCACCTACAGCACCACCGTCACGGTGACCGACTCGACCGGCGCCACCGGTACCGCGTCCTTCACCTGGACGGTCAGCTCGTCCGGCGGCGGCTCCTGCACCTCCTCGCAGCTGCTGGGCAACAACGGCTTCGAGTCGGGCAACACCACCTGGACCGCCTCCAGCGGGGTCATCACCAACTCCACCAGC
>NZ_JBEYFC010000621.1:0-4513 GCF_040634175.1 Streptomyces sp. NPDC007162 | reverse complement strand
GCCCTTGTCGCTGCGCAGCACCCGTGGTTCGGCCACGTTCCGCTGACTGCGCGACTCCCGCGAGGACTGCCAGGGCTGCGCGTTCGCCGTCCCGGCACCGCCCAGCCACAGTCCCGGTACGACGGGGGCGAGTCCGAAGGCCATGCCGCCCAGGCCCTTGCTCGACCCGCCGGTCGCGGTGGTCGCGACGGTGGCGGCGGTGTTGTGCTGGACGTCGACCTTGGTGTCCTTGCCCTCGGCCTCGTCGATCGCGGCGAGCGGCGCCCCGTCCGGGTCCGGCACCGTCTTCGCGAGCAGGTTCCCGGGGTGGAACACGGGCGGCCGGTCGTCGGGGGCGCGGGAGACGGTGACGGTGACGTCGTACCACTCCCCGCCGCTCCTGCCCCGGGCACCGTTCTTCCCCTGGACCGCGACGGCGCGGCCCTGGCCGTAGTACGACTCGGGGCGGGCCGCCAGGTCGGCGGCGAGGGCGGCGACCTCGCCGTCGGCGTGGCCGACGACGGCGGCGACGGCGTTGCGTACGAACTCGTGGCCGGTCAGCCCGTACGCCGTGGACAGTCCGGCGGCCTGGAACTCCATGAGGTACGGCGGCAGGACCAGCCCCGGTTCGGTGCGCTCCTCCTCGATGGGGGCGGGCGGCGCGGACCGGCCCCGTCCGGCCACCGGCCGGGAGACGCCCTTGCCCTTGCCGCCGCGCAGCGCCAGCGTGGTGGCGGTGTTCCCCGCCTTGCCCTGGAGGGCGAGCACGGCGTGTTCCGTGGGGCCGGTGGGCCGGGCGCCGACCGGTGCCCTGGAGGTCTCGGGAGAGGCGTCTTTTCCGTTGTCGCCTGCCTGGCGCTGCGTCCGCACGGAGTCAACGTATGCACGGCCGGGACGGGCGGAACGGCTTCCGCCGACTCCGGTCCCAGTTGTCACTCCCGCCTCAGCGGGCGGTCAACTCCTGTACATGCAGCGGTCGTTCAGCGGCCCGGGAGGGTGTTCAGGGGAGTCTCGGGAAGCGGGCCTGGAGGGTCCAGATCGCCGGGTTGTCGGCCAGTTCCTCGTGCATGTCGGTGAGGTCGGCGAGCAGGTCGTGCAGGAAGTCCCGGGCCTCCCGGCGCAGTTCGGCGTGGGAGAAGGTGAGGGGTGGCTCCTCGGCGGGCATCCAGTCGGCCTCGATGTCCACCCAACCGAAGCGGCGCTCGAAGAGCATGCGGTCGGTGGACTCGGTGAAGTCGAGTTCCGCGTGCTGGGGCCGGGCGGCCCGGGACCCCGCCGGATCCCTGTCCAGCCGTTCCGCGATGTCGCACAGCGCCCACGCGAAGTCGAGCACCGGCACCCATCCCCAGGCTGTGGACACCTCCCGGTCCGCCTTGGTGTCGGCGAGGTAGACGTCCCCGCAGAACAGGTCGTGGCGCAGCGCGTGGACGTCCACCCGCCGGTAGTCGGTCTGGGGCGGGTCCGGGAAACGGTTGGAGAGGGCGTAGCCGATGTCGAGCACGTAGCCGATGGTGTCACGGCCGGAACCATCCGCCTCATCGGCCTGAGGGAACCGCCCCGGCCTCATTAGGATCGATCGCGTGTCCACACGTGTACGCGTTTTCTCGGTCGCCGCAGGCGCGCTCGCGCTCTCCCTCGCCCTCACGCTCACCGCGAGCGGCGGAGTCCACGGGACCCCCGGTGGCGCGGGCCTCCACGACCCGTACTTCCCGAAGGCGGGCAACGGCGGCTACGACGTGCGCCACTACGGCCTCACCCTCGCCTACGACCCGGGCACCCGCCACCTCACCGGCACCGCCGTCATCACCGCCCGCGCCACCCAGGACCTGACCGCCTTCGACCTCGACCTGAAGGGGCTGGACGTCGACACGGTCACCGTCAAGGGGAAGGCGGCCCGCTGGAACCGCGCCGGCCAGGAGCTGACGATCCGCCCGCACCACGACCTGAAGAAGGGCGAGACCTTCGCCACCACCGTGCGCTACTCGGGCAGCCCGGAGACGCTCACCGACCCCGACGGCTCCAAGGAGGGCTGGCTGCGCACCGCCGACGGCGCGCTGGCCCTCGGCGAACCCGTCGGCTCCATGGCCTGGTTCCCCGACAACGACCTGCCCTCCGACAAGGCGTCGTACGACATCACGATCACCGTTCCCAAGGGTATTCAGGCCGTCTCCAACGGCGAGTTGAAGAGCGAGACGACCACCGGTGACCGGACCGCCTTCGTCTGGCACTGCGCGGAGCCGATGGCGAGCTACCTCGCCACGGTCGCCATCGGCCACTTCACGATCACCCGGTCCACCACCTCCGACGGCCTGCCGGTGTACGTCGCCGTGGACCCCACGCAGGCCGCCGCGAGCAAGAGCGTGGTCGCGAGGATCCCCGAGATCATCGAGTGGGAGCAGCACACCTTCGGCCCCTACCCCTTCTCCTCCACCGGCGCGATCATCGACCGGCCGGGGGACGCCGGGTACGCGCTGGAGACCCAGAACCGGCCGGTCTTCCCCGGTACTCCGGAACTCCACACCCTCGTCCACGAACTGTCCCACCAGTGGTACGGCGACTCCGTCACCCCGAAGAACTGGCGGGACATGTGGCTCAACGAGGGCTTCGCGACCTACGCCGGGTGGCTGTGGCAGGAGGACCACGGCGGCCAGACCGCGCAGCAGATATTCGACGGGGTCTACGCGACCCCCAAGGACGACGCGACCCTCTGGGGCTTCCCCCCGGCGAAACCGCCGGGCGCCGCCCACATCTCGGAGCGGCCGGAGTACGAAGGGGGCGCGATGGTCCTGCACAAGATCCGGCAGACCGTCGGCGACGACAGGTTCTTCGCCATCCTCCGGGGCTGGGCGGCCGCCCACCGCCACGGCAACGCGGACACCGCCGAGTTCACCGCGTACGTGGAGAAGATGGCGCCGGGCAAGAACTTCGCCCCGATCTGGAAGGACTGGCTGTACGGCGACGGGAAGCCGGCGAAGCCGTAGCGGGTCAGCCGTCCACGCCGCCCAGTTCCCTGCGCAGGACGGCGCACGGACGGCCGTGTTCCCGGTCCGGACGGCGACCGATCACCTCGTACCCGAGGGAGGTCCAGAAGGCGAGGCCGTCCGGGTTGTTCTCCAGCACGGCGAGCCGTACGGCCGTACGGCCGCCTTCCCGGAACCGGTCCTCGACGGCGGCCGCGATACGACGGCCGACCCCCTGCCGCTGCACCCCCGCGTCCACCATCAGCAGCCCGATCCACGGGTCCGGGTCGGCCGGGTCCGGATGCCGGGCGAGCGTGACCACGATCCCGACCAGCCGCCCCTTACTCCGCGCGAGCAGCACCTCGGCGTCCGGATGAGCCAGATCGTCCGCCAGCACCCGCGCCACCTGCTCGGGCCGCACGTCGTCCGGGTCGGGGAAGTCCCCGCTGAGCGCGTGGAAGGCGCGGTGGGAGGCGTACAGGGCGGTGATCTCGGTGAGCACCGGTCCCGGGATGTCGTCACCGGGCTGCACGGCCAGGGGCTGGAGGATCATGCGGGCAACCTATCCACAACCGCCGCTGGAACTAGGTCCCGCGCCTCAGACGCCTTCGTGCCTGCCTGACTAGGGTCGGTCGGCATGGAGACCACGGGGACCGTCCGTCGCCAGGCGGCGGAGCGCAAGCGCGACACTCTGGAACGGCTCGCGACCGAGCGGGACGTATGGGTGTCGACGGCTCATCCGGAGCACGGGCCGCACCAGGTGCCGCTGTGGTTCTCGTGGGACGGGCGAGCGGTGTGGATGTGCACCGGCGCGACGTCCGTGACCGCACGGAACCTCCGCGAGGAGCCGCGCGTGCGCCTGGCGCTCCCGGACACCTTCGACGTGGTGCTCATCGAGGGCGCGGCGGAGTGCTTCCCGGACCAGGAGGCGCCCGCCGCCGCGGCGGACGCGTTCACCGGGAAGTTCGGCTGGGACCCACGCACGGAAGAGGGCTCCTTCCTGTACATACGCGTGACCCCGAGAACGGTGCGCGCCTGGCGTGGCGAGCCGGAACTACGCGGCAGAGTCATCATGCGCGCCGGGACGTGGCTGGACTGACGGACGTCATTCGCCACAGACGGGCAACGCGCTGGGCTGCGGCCGGCTTGTCTCCCTGAAGCGCGCGCCTGCGCTCACGCCGGCTGTCGCCGGTCACAGTCGCACCTGGCCGGTTCGGCAGTCGCGGCAGGGGCCGGGGGTGGGGGCGCGGAAGGGGCGGTCGCAGCCGTCGCAGGTCTGGAACGGGTGTTTCGGCTCCGGGGCCGGTGCGGCAGGGGGCCGGAACGGCGGTGGGGGTGGCAGCTCCGCGGTCAGACGGTGGGCCAGGAAGGCGGCCGGGCGGGTCAGGGGTTCCGCCGGGAGGTTCTCGGTGAGGGCGTGGCGTACGGCTGTGGGGGTGAGGTCGCGCTCCAGCCAGGCGGCGACGCCCGGGGCGAGGTGTTCGGCGTCGGTGGCGGAGAGGAGGAGCCGGGGGTCGCGGCGGCGGAGGCCGGCGAGGAGGTCGAGGGCTGTGCCGAGGAGCGCGGGGGAGGTG
>NZ_JBEYFC010000620.1:0-4520 GCF_040634175.1 Streptomyces sp. NPDC007162 | reverse complement strand
TGACGGCCTCCGCAAGCCCGTGAGGATGAGCGGCTGAAATGAACGCCGTCCAAGGGGGGTCGCACGGCGTGTCGAGGATGGTCGGGATCAGGTAGTCCGTGAAGGACGGGTTCCTGACCTTCGCCGTCTTCGGGTCGACGATGATCTCCTCCATCACCGCGATGCCCAGGCCCTGGGTCGTACCGCCCTGGATCTGGCCGACGACGGAGAGCGGGTTGAGCGCCTTGCCGACGTCCTGGGCGCAGGCCAGCTCGATCACCTTGACCAGGCCCAGCTCGGTGTCGACCTCGACGACCGCGCGGTGCGCGGCGAAGGAGTACTGGACGTGGCCGTTGCCCTGGCCGCTGCGCAGGTCGAAGGGTTCGGTCGGCCGGTGCCGCCACTGCGCCTCGACCTCCACGCTCTCCTCGCCGAGCACGTCCGCCAGGTCGGCGAGCACCTCGCCGCCGTCGGTGACCACCTTGCCGCCCTCCAGGAGCAGTTCGGCGGTGACCCAGGCCGGGTGGTACGTGCCGAACTTGCGGCGGCCCAGTTCCAGGACCTTCTCCCGGACCAGTTCGCAGGAGTTCTTCACGGCGCCGCCGGTGACGTAGGTCTGCCGCGAGGCCGAGGTCGAACCCGCCGATCCCACCTGGGTGTCGGCCGGATGGATGGTCACCTGTGCCACGCCCAGCTCGGTGCGCGCGATCTGCGCGTGCACGGTCACCCCGCCCTGCCCGACCTCCGCCATCGCGGTGTGCACGACGGCGACGGGCTCGCCGCCGACGACCTCCATGCGCACCCGCGCGGTGGAGTAGTCGTCGAAGCCCTCGGAGAAGCCGACGTTCTTGATGCCGACGGCGTAGCCGATGCCGCGTACGACGCCTTCGCCGTGGGTGGTGTTGGACAGACCGCCGGGCAGCTGCCGTACGTCCGGCTCCTCGCCGGCCGCGAGCCACTGCTGCTCGGGCGGCAGCGGCATCGCGACGACCCGGCGCAGGAGTTCGGCGACGGGGGCGGGCGAGTCCACCGGCTGTCCTGTCGGCATGATCGTGCCCTGTTCCATGGCGTTCAGTTTCCTGAACTCCACCGGGTCCATGCCGAGTTGCTTGGCGACCTTGTCCATCTGCGCCTCGTAGGCGAAGCACGCCTGGACCGCGCCGAAGCCGCGCATCGCGCCGCACGGCGGGTTGTTGGTGTAGAGCGCGATGGCCTCGATGTCGACGTCGTCGACGACGTACGGCCCGATGCCCAGCGAGGCGGCGTTGCCGACGACGGCGGGGGAGGCGGAGGCGTAGGCGCCGCCGTCGAGCACGATCCGGCACTTGACGTGCGTCAACTTGCCCTCGCTGGTCGCCCCGTGCTCGTAGTGGAGCCGGGCCGGGTGGCGGTGGACGTGGCCGAAGAAGGACTCGAAGCGGTTGTAGACGATCTTCACCGGCTTGCCGGTGCGCAGCGCCAGCAGGCAGGCGTGGATCTGCATCGACAGGTCCTCGCGGCCGCCGAACGCGCCGCCGACGCCGGCCAGCGTCATCCGCACCTTGTCCTCGGGCAGCCCGAGCACGGGTGCGATCTGGCGCAGGTCGGAGTGGAGCCACTGGGTGGCGATGTAGAGGTGGACGCCGCCGTCCTCCTCGGGCACCGCGAGACCGGACTCGGGGCCGAGGAAGGCCTGGTCCTGCATGCCGAAGTAGTACTCGCCCCTGACGACGACGGCGGCCTTCTTCGCGGCCTCGTCGGCGTCGCCGCGGACGATCGGCTGGCGGTGCACGATGTTGGGGTGCGGGACGTGGCCGATGTGGTGGTCGTCGCGGTTCTCGTGGACGAGGACCGCGCCGGGCGCCGTGGCCGAGGCCTCGTCGGTGATCACCGGGAGTTCCCGGTAGACGACCTTGATCTTGGCGGCGGCGCGGCGGGCGGTCTCCGGGTGGTCGGCGGCGACGATCGCGACCGGCTCGCCGTGGTGGCGTACCTTGCCGTGGGCGAGGACCGGGGTGTCCTGGATCTCCAGGCCGTAGTTCCTCACCTCGGTGGGCAGGTCGTCGTACGTCATGACGGCGTACACGCCGGGCTGGGCGAGGGCCTCGCCGGTGTCGATCGACACGATCTCGGCGTGCGCGACCGTGGAGCGCAGGATCTGGCCCCAGAGCATGTCCTCGTGCCACAGGTCGGACGAGTACGCGAACTCGCCGGTGACCTTGAGGATGCCGTCGGGACGGAGCGTGGACTCGCCGATGCCGCCCTTGGTCCCCGACCCCTGGGTGATCTTCGTGGGAGCGCCGTTGATGGGCATCGGCTCAGACCGCCTCTGACTGCCGGGCGGCCGCGAGGCGGACCGCGTCCATGATCTTCTCGTAGCCGGTGCAGCGGCACAGGTTGCCCGACAGCGCCTCGCGGATGTCCGCGTCGGTCGGGTTGGGGTTGTGCTCCAGCATCTCGTCGGCGGCGACCAGCAGACCGGGCGTGCAGAAACCGCACTGGACGGCGCCCGCGTCGATGAACGCCTGCTGGACCGGCGAGAGTTCGGTGCCCTCGCCGGCGTGGGAGGCCTGCCCCTTGGCGGCCCAGCGCCGGGCCTGGTCGAGCGAGGTGCCGCACGTGGGGCCGCTGTCACGCTGCCTGGCGTAGTCCGCGAGGCCCTCGACCGTGACGACCTCGCGGCCCTCGGCCTGTCCGGCGGCGACCAGGCACGAGCACACCGGCACGCCGTCCAGGCGGACGGTGCAGGAACCGCACTCGCCCTGTTCGCAGGCGTTCTTGGAGCCGGGCAGGCCGAGCCGCTCGCGCAGCACGTAGAGCAGGCTCTCGCCCTCCCAGACGTCGTCGGCTTCCTGCGGGCGTCCGTTGACGGTGAAGTTGACGCGCATCAGGCGACACTCCCCTTCTGCTGAGGGGTGCCGCGGTACGACTCCCAGGTCCAGGTGAGGGTCCTGCGGGCCATCACGCCGACCGCGTGGCGGCGGTAGCTCGCGGTGCCGCGGACGTCGTCGATGGGGTTGCAGGAGGCGGCGCACAGGTCCGCGAACTGCTTGGCGACCGACGGGGTGATGATCTTCTTGTTGTCCCAGAAGCCGCCCTCGTCGAGCGCGGCGTTCAGGAAGTCCTCGGCGGTCTTCGCCCGTACGGGTGTCGGGGCGGCCGAGCCGATGCCGGTGCGGACCGTCCGCGTCGCGGGGTGCAGGGCGAGCCCGAACGCGCACACGGCGATGACCATGGCGTTGCGCGTGCCGACCTTCGAGTACTGCTGCGGGCCTTCGGCCTTCTTCACGTGCACCGCGCGGATCAGTTCGTCGGGGGCGAGCGCGTTGCGCTTCACGCCGGTGTAGAAGTCGTCGATCGGGATGAGCCGGGTGCCGCGCACCGACTCGGCCTCGACCTCGGCGCCCGCCGCGAGCAGCGCGGGGTGGGCGTCGCCGGCCGGGGAGGCGGTGCCGAGGTTGCCGCCGACGCCGCCGCGGTTGCGGATCTGCGGGGAGGCGACCGTGTGCGAGGCGAGGGCGAGGCCCGGCAGTTCGGCGCGCAGGTGCTCCATGATCCGGGTGTACGGCACGGAGGCGCCGAGCCGTACGCTCTCCTCGCCGACCTCCCACTCGTAGAGATCGCCGATGCGGTTGAGGTCGAGGAGGTACTCGGGCCGGCGGTGGTCGAAGTTGATCTCGACCATCACATCGGTGCCACCCGCGATCGGCACTGCGGTGGGGTGCTCGGCCTTGGCGGCGAGCGCCTCCTCCCAGCTGGCGGGGCGAAGGAAGTCCATGACCGGCTCTTTTCTCCGTCTCGTTGTGTCTCGTGAGTCGTGCGGATTGAGCCAATCCGTGTGCGGCGGGCCCGGCTCGTTCATGTCCTGTTCACGCGGGACGAGGTCAGTACACCGCCCCGTACTCCAGCAGGGTCAGTCACCGAAACCATGAAGGAGTTGGCTGGCCAGCACGGGCATCTTGTAGATTCGTATGAACAGAGGTCATCGGTAACCTCTTGGTTTTCCTGCGGAAACGCGGGAAACGCTCAGGTGCCACGCGGTAACGGCCTGTGACCACGTCCGCCCGGCACCTCGACCCGGACCCTCCAGGATTCATCGTAGATTTCGAGACACAGAACGGCGGCGACGAGATGCGGCTGCGCGCACTGCTGGACACCGATGCGCTGGGCCTGCGGCTGCTCGGCGGCGAGGACGAGTTGGACCGCACCGTGCGCGGGGTCATGACCACCGACCTGCGCGACCCCAGCCGCTACCTCTCGGGCGGTGAGCTGGTGCTGACGGGCCTGGCCTGGCGCCGGGACGCCGCGGACTCCGAGGCGTTCGTACGACTGCTCGTGCAGGCCGGGGTGGTGGCGCTGGCGGCCGGCGAGGCGGAGCTCGGCGTCGTCCCGGACGACCTGGTGGTGGCGTGCGCCCGGCACCGGCTGCCGCTCTTCGCGGTCCACGAGTCGGTGGCCTTCGCGACGATCACCGAGCATGTCGTGCGGCAGGTCAGCGGCGAGCGGGCCGGGGACCTCGCGGCCGTCGTCGACCGGCACCGCAGGATGATGACCTCGGGCCC
>NZ_JBEYFC010000619.1:0-4535 GCF_040634175.1 Streptomyces sp. NPDC007162 | reverse complement strand
GCCGTGTCGCCGATGGCGGCGCTCGCGGACGCCGAGATCGCCGGCGTGGGCAAGCCGTTGACGGCGCGGGCGGTCGTGGGCTCGGTCGTCGGGGCGCTCGGGGTGGCCGCCCTCGCGGGCTGTGCGGCGGCCACCAGGACCGCCTCCGCCGCCTCGCTGCTCGGGCTCGGCGTCGTTTTCACCCTGATCGCGACGGTCATCGCCGGACCGCTGCTGGTCCGGCCCGTGATCCGGGTCCTCGGCGCGGCCTTCCCCGCGCTGTTCGGCTCGGTGGGCCGGATGAGCCAGCGCAACGCCCTGCGCAATCCGCGCCGGACCGGCGCCACCGCCGCCGCGCTGATGGTGGGCCTCGCCCTGGTCGGCGGGATGTCGGTGGCCAGCGCCTCCATGTCCAGGTCGTTCAACCAGCAGATCGACAAGACGCTGGGCGCCGACTTCGTGATCCAGAACGGCACCTTCCTGCCGTTCACCAAGGAGATCACCGACAAGGTCCGCGGCACCGAGGGCGTGGGGCTCGTCGTCCGGCAGCGGTTCGCGCCGGTGGCGGTCCGGCTGCCGGACGGCAAGCGGGTCACCACCACCGCCGCCGGGTACGACCCGCAGGTCGATCAGGTAGCCCACGTCGTCTACCGGGGCGGTGACACCGCGGCGGCGCTGGCCCGCGGCAGTCTCGGCATGGACGTCGGCTTCGCCGAGGACCACGGGGTCCGGCTGGGCAGTGAGCTCCCCGTCGAGTTCCCGGGCGGAAGGACCGCCGAACTGCGGGTCGGCGCCCTCACCGACCAGGACGGCGGCAGCGGCTTCGGCACCCAGGGCGGGCTGTTCTTCGGCATCGCCACCGTCGAGAAGTACGTCCCCGACGGCCAGGACTCGTCGCTGTACGTGAACCGGTCCGCGGGCACGAGCGCGGAGCGGCTCCGCGCGAACCTGGAGCGGACCCTCACCCCGTTCCCCCAGGTGCAGGTCCGCGACCAGGCCGACTACAAGAAGCTGGTCCACGACCAGATCTCCGTGCTGCTCTACCTGGTGTACGCCCTGCTCGGCCTCGCGATCGTGATCGCGGTGCTCGGCGTGGTCAACACCCTCGCCCTCTCCGTCGTGGAACGCACCCGGGAGATCGGGCTGCTGCGCGCGATCGGGCTGGCCCGGCGGCAGTTGCGCCGGATGATCCGGCTGGAGTCGGTGGTGATCGCGGTGTTCGGCGCCGTGCTGGGGCTGGCGCTCGGCCTGGTGTGGGGCGTGTGCACCCAGCGGGTGCTGGCGCTGCAGGGCATGAAGGCACTGGCCGTCCCGTGGGGCACGATCGTCGCGGTCGTGATCGGCTCGGCGGTCGTGGGCATCGTGGCCGCTCTGCTGCCGGCGCTGCGCGCGTCCCGCATGAACGTGCTCGCCGCCATCGCGCACGACTGAGGCCTGCCGGAGGCCGCCGGCGAAGCGCCCCGGCGGGTGCGTCCGGATACTGGAATCGACGGGTGCGCGAAGGCCGTCGTGGTGGGATCGGCGCATGACCGACCTGCGCATACGGGCCGCCGCGCCCGACGACCTGGACACCGTGCTCGCCTTCTGGAAGGCGGCGGCCGAGGGCACCAGCATCAGCGACGACCGCGCCGGGGTGGACCGCCTGGTCGCCCGGGACCCCGGGGCACTGCTCCTCGCCGAGCTCGACGGCGAACTGGTGGGGACGGTGATCGCGGGCTTCGACGGCTGGCGCTGCCATCTGTACCGGCTGGCGGTGCACCCGCTGCGGCGCCGCCGCGGTGTCGGCTCGGCGCTGCTGGCGGCCGCCGAGGAACGCTTCGTACGGCTCGGCGGGCGGCGCGGGGACGCGATGGTGCTGGTGCGCAACGAGACCGCCCACCATGCCTGGCGCGCGGCTGGGTACGCGCCCGAGGAGAAGTGGCGTCGGTGGGTGAAGCCGCTGACCGGGGCCACCGAGTGAAACGCTTTGCCGATCCTTTACTATTGGAGGGTCGTCCCGTTCCTCGATGAAAGGTGTGTGAGCGTCCGCCCATGGGCGAGCCTCCCAGTACTCGGCGCCGGCAACACCGCGCGGTCCCGTCCGCCCTGTCCGATCCTGGGACGGAGGTGACCCGATGACCGAAGTGCTCCTCCTGCTGGTGGCGATCCTGCTGTCACTCGCCTGCGGCGCCTTCGTCGCGGCCGAGTTCTCGCTGACCACGGTCGAGCGCGGCGAGCTGGAGCGGGCCGTGGAGCGCGGCGAGCGCGGAGCCGCGGGCGCCCTCAAGGCCGTACGGAACCTGACGTTCCAGCTCTCGGGGGCCCAGCTCGGCATCACGGTCACCAATCTGGTGGTCGGCATGCTCGCCGAGCCCTCGATCGCCAGACTGCTGGCCGGCCCCCTGGAGGCGATCGGCGTCCCGGCCTCGGCGGCGAGCTCGCTCGCGCTGGTGATCGGCACCGCGCTGTCCACGGTGTTCCTGATGGTCGTCGGTGAGCTGGTGCCCAAGAACTGGGCGATCTCCTCGCCGCTGTCCGTCGCCAAGCGGGTGGGCAACGCCCAGCGCTGGTTCAGCGCGGCCTTCCGGCCCTTCATCACCCATCTGAACAACACCGCGAACCGGGTGGTACGGCGCTTCGGCGTGGAGCCGGCCGAGGAACTGGCCTCGGCGCGCGGGCCCCAGGAGCTGGCGGCACTGGCCCGGCACTCCGCCAAGCAGGGCGCGCTGGAGCCGGACACCGCCGAGCTGTTCGTGCGCACGCTGAACCTCGCCGACCTCACCGCCGAGAACGTGATGACCCCGCGCGTGCAGGTGGTCGCCCTGGAGGTCCGGGCGACCTGCGAGGACGTGGCGAACGCGACCCGCGCGACCGGCCTGTCCCGGTTCCCGGTCTACCGGGACAGCCTGGACGCGGTCGTCGGCACCGCCCACATCAAGGACGTCCTGGCCATGCCCGCCGAGGAGCGGGCCCGGGTCCGTGTCGACCAGGTGATGCGCGACCCCCTGCTGGTCCCCGAGTCCCTCACCGTCGACCGTCTCCTGGACCGCCTCGGCGGCCGGCGCACCATGGCCGTCGTCATCGACGAGTACGGCGGTACGGCCGGTGTCGCCACCCTGGAGGACATCGTCGAGGAGGTGGTCGGCGAGGTCCGCGACGAGCACGACCCGCACGAGACACCCGACCTCGCTCCCGCGGGCGCCGACGAACAGGGCCGTGCCCTGTACTCGGCGGACGGCGCGGCCCGCATGGACCAGCTCACGCGCGTGGGACTGAAGGCGCCCGAGGGGCCGTACGAGACGCTGGCCGGTCTCGTCGCGGCCCGGCTCGGGCGGATACCCGAGACCGGGGACGGTGTCGAGGTCGCCGGCTGGCGGCTGGACGTGGTGGACGCGGTGGGGCGGCGGGCGTCCCGGGTGCTGCTGCACGCGCCGCTGGACGACGAGACGGGGCAGGGGGCCGGGCGATGACCGCCGTACAGCTGTTGATCGGTCTGGCGACGCTGGTGGTGAACGCCTTCTTCGTCGGCGCCGAGTTCGCGTTGATCTCCGTGCGCCGCTCCCAGATCGAGCCGTACGCCGAGGCGGGCGACCGGCGGGCCAAGAGCGTGCTGTGGGGTCTGGAGCACGTCTCCGCGCTCCTCGCCGCCGCCCAGCTCGGCATCACGCTGTGCACGCTGGTGCTGGGTGTGGTCGCGGAGCCGGCGATCGAGCATCTGCTGGAGCCGGTGTTCCACGCGGTCGGCGTGCCCCAGAGCGCGGGCCACGTGGTGGCCTTCGTGATCGCGCTGGCCCTGGCGACCTACCTGCACATGCTGCTCGGCGAGATGGTGCCGAAGAACGTGGCACTGGCCGAGCCGGTGCGCAGCGCGCTGCTGCTCGGCCCGCCGCTGGTGACCCTGTCGCGGGCGCTGCGGCCGGTGATCTTCACGATCAACGCGTTCGCCAACACCCTGCTCAAGCTGCTCCGCGTGGAGACCAAGGACGAGGTGTCGGCGACCTTCACGGACGCCGAGCTGGCCGAGATCGTCAAGGACGCCAGCGAGGCGGGCCTGATCGACGACCGGGCGCAGGAGCGGCTGCACGACGCCCTGGAACTGGGCCGCAGGCCCGTGCGGGACGTGGTCGTACCGCTGGAACGCGTCGTGTACGCGCGTGTGGGCGTCACCCCGGTGGAGCTGGAGCGGCTGTCGGCCGAGTCGGGGTTCTCCCGCTTCCCCGTGGTCGACGAGGTCCGGCGGATCGTCGGCTATCTGCACGTCAAGGACGCGCTGGACGCCTCGCCCCAGGACGTGGCGTTCCGGCTGCGGGACATGCGGCCCATCGCACGGGTGCGCGAGAGCACACCGCTGGACGACGTGCTCACCGCGATGCGCGGCAGCCGCACCCATGTGGCGGGCGTGCTCGGCGACGACGGGCGGATGGCGGGCCTGGTGACCATGGAGGACGTGCTGCGGGAGCTGTTCGGCCAGCACGCGTGAGCGAGCCGGCCCTGCCTACACGGCAGCCTGCGACCTCATCATCGCGTTGACCGTTGCCGCAGGTGGGGAGTCCAGCCGATGATCCAGTGGATCCGGC
>NZ_JBEYFC010000618.1:0-4556 GCF_040634175.1 Streptomyces sp. NPDC007162 | reverse complement strand
GGAGGAAACTCAGCTCACGGCCACACCAAGCAATACGGCTGGTGCCCCGCCTCATGCAGCCGATGCGAGAAGTCCTGCCACTCGTGCAGCGATTGGTGACGGGAGGGCGCTGACCTGGGGTTTCGTAGGGAAATGTGCGTTGACCTGGGAAAACTCCTCTCGGTAGTTCTCACAGGTCAACGCCGTTTCCCAGGCTCATGTGCCCTGGATGTGCCCTCGCAGAGTGGAGCGTTTGGCCAGCCATCACCGGTTGCATCCGTCGATGCTCAGTGTTGCGGAAGCCGCCACAGATGCGTTCCTGCGCGAGCTCGGTCCGCAGGAGTCTCGCGGACGAGGTGGTACAGGTTCTCGAAGTACTCCTGCCAGCGGTTCGGATCCGGCATAGCGTTCCGCGTCCTCTTCGCACGCTCGGCCTGCACCAGCGGTTGCAAGCTCTCCCAGACCGAGATCACCGACCCACCGAGGTATCCGGAGACGGGTTCGATGTCCACCACCCCGTGGGCGACCAGAGCCCCGAGATTGTCATAGAACCAGGCCAGTTCACGGACCAGATGCCGATCATCCTCGGGTGGCCCAGCCAGTCCGGCTGACAGGTCATAGGCAGACAGCTGTTCGTGCACGACCTGCCGTGCCTGTGCCAGCCGCACGCTTCGATGCTCGCGGAAGAGATCCACAAGTACGGGCAGCGTGTTGGCATGCTCGGTCAGCCGCAGTTGTCGAAACGAGACGGCTCCGGTCAATGCGAGCGCTACCAGCGACACCACGAGGGCTGCGATCTCCAACATGCCTCCGTTAACAGCTGTCGTATTCCCGGTCCCTATCCGTGTCGCGTTGAGGCTGATCGAAGAACCCGATGCAGCCTCTGGCGAGGGGGCCGTTGTGGATGCGGTGTGGTACTGGCTACTGGCGCAATCAATCAGGCCGGGCCGCGACGCCGTCGAGCGCGTGGCCCGGGGTGCACGGGTGAGTGCGGCTTGGGCTGCGTGGTATCCGCGGGGTCGTTCGGGAGAGACAGAGGGTCGACGGGGCCTGGCGGTTGGACATCGACTGTCTCCATGCCAGGCAGAAACGCGTGGTCGGGGCCAGTGTGAGCGTGCTGGGCGCGCTCGGGTACTGGGAGGATGCGGCGGCGCGTGAGTTCAGCGACGTCGATCAAGGGGGCGGCGACGATGCGGTTGAGGAGTTCTTCCTGATGGGGTTCCAAGGCAGTGAGATGCCTGAGTACGGCAAGGATTTCGACGAGTTCCCGGCTCCAATCGGGCTCCCAGCGCTCGGGGCGCTCCCGGTCGAGATCACTGCTTACTTTGCCGGTGGTGCGGTCGCTTCGGTAAGCGAGCCAGCTGTCGAGTACGTTGCGCCCGCCCGTGGCGTAGTTACGCATGCGTGGAGTGACACCGGTGAAGATGCCGCCCTCGACGACAAGGTGCTGGCGTTCGACGTCGTAGCTGATGGCCGATGGGAGCGTGTCGGGCGTGACTTCTTGGGCGTACATGATCTCGGGGTGTAGGCGCCGCCACCAGTTCGATTTGCCTGCCGGGCGGCCGTCGTCGGCGTTGATGCAGCGTGCGCCGAACGTTGAGGCCCATAAGACGTGGTGTCCCAGGCTGATGGCCTCGTGCCAGAGGCCACGATCGGCGGTTAGAGGGATACGTACGCCCAGGGAGTTGAGGTCGTCCGCGTAGAGCTCGGTGAAGGCGGGGTGAGCAGTGACGGCGGCGATATAGGCGAGCAAGTCCTCGGGGAGGACTTGCTGGAGACCGTAGGAGTTGGCGAGGTGGGGTAACAGCCCTGGGGTGATGTTGGGGGTACGGTCGGCATGCATGAGCGGTAGGACGCGGCCACCATTTCCCTTGAAGTAGTCGTTGTCAGGAACGAGGGCTGTGAATAGCAGTGCCGGACCGGTCTGTAGGCGCTGGGTGTGCTGTTCGACTACGAAGATTTGGCCATCGATGTCGGCCCGCCACAGCTCGGGGCGGGAGAAGTCGATGACGCGGCCGTCGGGTATGAGCCATTGGCGGTCCAGGGCTCTACGGGCGATACGTATCGGAGTGGGACAGGGGCCTTGCTCGACGCGCAGGAGGGTCGACGGGTGGGGATGTCCCGGGACCTGGAGGGCTTCCTTGTCCAGGGTGCGGTCGCGGGTCTCTTTGAACAGTTCCTGTTTCCGGGCGGGATCGCGTTCTTGGACAAGGCGGTTCCAGCGCCGGCGCAGGATGGCTTTGGAAGGGCTGATGACCCAGTTTCGGTTGGGTTTGATGCCGGGCTTGCACCAGGGCATTAGCTCGGTGAGGGCGGGGAAGGTGTCCCACCCGCTCTGGGAGGCGGGCGTGAAAGGGACGGGCCCAACAGGCCGGGAAGTGCGCCAGCCGGGACCGTTGATGTGCAGGTTGTGCAGCTGCTCCTCTTTGCTCTGACGTGTGCCATGAACGGCCGTGTAGTGGACGGGGGCCAGTGCGTCTTGTCGCTCGCCTTGTCGACGGACGAAAATGGCGACGGCTAACTCCTGCTGGACTCCTGGGAAGAAGCGGCTGTTGAGCGGGGGCCTCTTGGTCTCGGGCGTGAGGTCGATGACCCAGCCCTCGGTGCAGGTACGCCGCAGGTAGGAGCGCATGCCCTGGAATCCGGCGCCGCGGATGAATCCGCCGGTGCTGACGAAGCAGACGACCCCGTGGCGGTGATCGCCGTACTGGTCGAAGACTTTGTGGGTGGCCCATCGCCAGAAGTAGGTGCACAGGCTCTTCAGTTTGTTTTCGTACACGCCTGCTGCACCGCGCAGCCGGAAGTCGTCCAGGGGCGGGGCACCGCGGCCCGGTGAGCCCTTCTCGATCCATCCGCCCTGGCCTTCTGCCTGTTCGCGGTGGGGAGGGTTGCCGATGACGACGGTGATGCGCTCGTTGCGCTGGATGGTGCTGGCCGCCTCGGCGTCGTCACGTAAGGGCCCCCACAAGGCGCCGTAGCGATCGAAGAGTTCACTGGGCCGCCATGGATCGGCGAGAGTGTCGGCCAGGTGCAGGCGCATATCACGCAGCCGGACCCGGGCATTGAGGTGCCGCAGCATCTGCCCCACGCGCATCTGAGCGACGGCAAAGGCGCCCATCTGCTTTTCGAACCCGATCAACCGGCTGGCGAGTTCTTGCACGGATTCGGCGCGGAAACCTTCGTTGCCGCCCTCGGACTGTTTGCGGGCGACGAGGTCGATGATGCCGGTGAGGAAGGTGCCGGTTCCCATCGACGGGTCGATGATGGATACGCCGGGGTCGGCGAAGCCATCCGGGCAATCCAACGTATTGGTGAGCACCTCGTCAACGAGGCGGATCATCTCCGTCACCAGCGGGGCCGGGGTGTAGTAGGTGCCGGAGTCCTTGCGCAGGTCGGCGTCGTACTCCTGCAAGAAGTGCTCGTAGAGATGGATGTGGAAGCCGGGTTCGCCGGCGAGGGAACTTCTCCAGTCGATGGCGTCAATGACGCGGACGAGCATGTCCAGACTGTCGCGGAATTCTCCCTCGACCTGGTCGGTGAGGATCTGCAAGGCGCGGCCCATGACGGAGTGCTCAGCCCCGAGGCGTCGGCCTACCTCGTGCAGGCTCATACCGACCAATGCCTTGTCGTTGCTGCCAGAGTTGTCGGAACCGGCCAGCAGGAGAGCGAAGGTGACGGACTGTGCGTAGCGGTCAGCGAAGGTCGCCCGTTTGTCCCGGTCATCGGTGGTCGGGAAGAGGTCAACCTCAAGCGTGGAGGCCAGATCGGTGAACGGACGCTGGTGGCGTGGGAGACTCGCTTCGGCATCGAGGCGGTCGTGAACAGCATCACGCAGAAGCGCGCACAGCGGGGCGACATGGGCGACCACCTCCCGCATCGACGTGAGCGGCTTGGGCTGCCAGCCGAAGAACGCGACGAGCATGGCTTCGAAGGCGGTCTCACTGGCGGTCGGCAACCGTAGGCGGGAGCCGGCGCTGCGCAGATCCCCCTCGAAGTGGATGGTGTCGCCGTACTGCCGACCGGAGCGGTACATGATCCATGTCTGACCGTTCGTGTAGATCAGGTTGGGCAGTTTCGCCATGCCTTCCCATTGACGGCGGTCACGCTGGTTCAGGCCGCCGGGATGGATCACGCTCTTGTCGGGGCTCTTCAGCTCGACATAGCCGACGATGTTGCGCGGCAACTTTCCAATCCGCACCGCAAGGTCAGGGCGTATTCGATGGGCGGCGATGGCCACCTCAGCGTGTAGCACTGCTTGCAGCCCTAACACCCCTGCTGCGTCGACGAGAAGGGTTTCTACCGCTCGGCGGATCGCGGCTTCCTTCTGACCGTGCAGCAACGCCTGCTTACACGTCGCGCCGAATTCGCTGACGATCCTCCGAAACCGGTCCTTGCGCTGCATCCTGCCCCCCAAGGCCAGCACAACCCGCATCTTCCTCAACTCACGGTAAACACAACATCACTCCTCGTCGAGAGTGCCGCGGGAGTGTAAATCTAACGGCGGATCCGACGATCATGGGAGAGACGTCAAGTGACTGACACCGCCGTGGAGTTGGAGACCGTGGAGCCTGTCGAGA
>NZ_JBEYFC010000617.1:0-4589 GCF_040634175.1 Streptomyces sp. NPDC007162 | reverse complement strand
GCCCGGTCGGACGTCCGACCGGGCAGCGGGGCGTCCGCGCCTATACCGGGAACTCGACCGGCAGGCTGTCGAGCAGGGACATCCAGGTGGACGCGGTCTCGGTGAGCTCCTCCGGCGGCACGGCCAGCCGCAGCCCCGGCAGCCGGTGCAGCAGGACGTCCACCGCGATCTCGATGATGGACAGCCCGATGCTCTGCCCCGGGCACTCGTGCGGGCCGGCGCTGAACGCCAGGTGCGACCCGTTGCCCTGCACCGAGACGTCCGGGTCGGGCCGGACCTCGGGGTCGAGGTTGCCCGGTGCGAGGCCGAGGAGGAGCAGGTCGCCCTCCGTGATGCGGTGGCCGCCCAGTTCGACGTCGCTGACGGCGAAGCGGCCGGGCAGCACGGACAGCGGTGGGGAGTTCCACATGACCTCCTCCACCAGCGCGGAGATGGTCAGCTGGCCGCTGGTCAGGCCGGAGAGCCGGGAGGCGTCCGTGAGGATCAGCTGCAGCACCCGGGCCAGCAGGTTGCTGGTCGTGCTGTGCCCGGCCACCAGCACCAGGCGCAGATGGCTCACGACCTCGTCGTGGTCGAGGGCCGCCTGGTGCTCCAGCAGACCGGTGGTGAAGTCGGAGCCGGGCTCGGCGCGCTTGCGCTCGACGAGGTCGCCGAGGATCTCCCTGATGATGCCGTCGTGCAGGATCGCGTCCTCGCCGCCCTGGAACACCATGGCGCTGGACTCGACCAGGCGGCGCCCCTCCGCCTCGGAGAGGCCGAGGATGCGGGTGAGGATCAGCATCGGCAGGTAGCCGGCGTAGTCCGCCACCAGATCGGCGCGGCCGTCCTGCGCGAACGCGTCGATCTGCTTGTTGGCGAAGTGCGTGGCGTGCCGCCTGATACCGCGGCCCACGGCGGCCTGCAGTCCGTCGTTGACGGCACCGCGCAGGCGGCGGTGGGCCTCACCGTCCTGGGACACGCAGTCGGGGCGCCAGGCGACCATCGGAACCAGCGGATGGTTCTCCGCGATCCGGCCCTCCCGCCAGTCCCGCCAGATCCGCGCGTCCCGGGCGAACTGGCGGGGATTGTCGAGGACCCGCCGGCTGTCCCGGTAGCCCAGCACCAGCCAGGCACCGATGTCGCCCTCCAGCAGCACCGGTGCGACGGAGCCGTGCTCCTTGCGCAGCCGCTCGTAGATGCCCAGCGGATCGGTCGCCGCCTCGGACCCGTACAGCCGGGTCAGTTCGGCCGTACCGTGCGCGACCGGGCAGCCGCGGGGGGCGTCGGGACTGTCGTGGTTCTGGTCGTTCATCGGGGCTCCAGTGCGACGGCGGAGCGTTCCTTCAGATGACGTATCAGGGTGATCAGTACGTCACGGCTGGAGGCCCGGTCCCGGGCGTCACAGGCCACGATCGGGGTGTGCGGGGAGATGTCGAGGGCGTCCCGGATCTCCTCGATGGGGTGTTCCTTGCAGTCCGGGAAGACGTTCAGGGCGATGACGAAGGGCACGTTCTGCCGCTCCATCTCCTCGATCGCCCGGAAGCTGGAGGCCAGCCGCCGGGTGTCCACCAGGACCACGGCCCCGAGCGCGCCCTTGAACAGGCCGTTCCACAGGAACCAGAACCGCTCCTGTCCGGGGGTGCCGAACAGGTACAGCATCAGGCTCTCGTTGAGGCTGATCTTGCCGAAGTCGAGGCTGACCGTGGTCTCGGCCTTGTCCGCGACACCGATGAGGTTGTCGACGCCGACGGTCGCCTGGGTGAGGGTCTCCTCGGTGGTGAGCGGCTTGATGTCGCTGACGGAGCGGACCATGGTGGTCTTCCCGGTGCCGAACCCCCCGGCGATCATCACCTTGACCGAGCGGGTCCCCCCGGCACCGGGGTCGCCGGGATGGTCAAAGCCTTTCAAGTCCACTGAGTACCTCCTGGAGGAGCGCGAGGTCAGGCCCGCGTCCGGCGTGGTGCGCCGGAATGGGATCACGGGCTTCAATACGGCCTGCGTCCAGCAGATCCGCCAACAGCACCGCGAGAATGTTGAAGGGCAATCCGAGATGGGCGGTGAGTTCGGCCACCGACAGCGGATCACGGCAGCGCCGGACTATCTCCTCGTACTCGTGCTGCATCCCCGGGACGGGGGCGGTGCGGGAGACGACGAGGGTGGCCACGTCGAGGCTCGACGCCGCCCCGCCCGGTCCACTGCGTCCCCCGGTGAGGACGTAATAACGCTCTAGACCGGACGGGTCCGTGGGCCGGCGGGGAGCACTCATCCAGAGTGCTCCTCCAGGCGCGGAGAGGTGCCGAGCAACTCGCCCATCCGCCGGGAGAGATCCCTCATCTGGTGCCCGAGCAGCCCCTGGTCGAGTCCTTCGCGGGCGAGGACCCCGAGATACGTCTCCACACCGGCCCGTACGACGAAGAGGTGACCGCCGTCGACCTCGATCATCGCCAGCCGCAGCTGCCCCGCGTACTTGGGGAACTGCTCGGCGACCGGCTGGGCGAGCGCCTGCAGCCCGGCCACCACGGCCGCGAAGCGGTCCACGTCGTCGGGGTCCTCGGCGCCGAAGGAGGTGATCGCCTTGCCGTCGCTGGAGGCCACGAGGGCGAAACGGATCTCCGGGATGCTCTCCACCAGATCACGGAGCGCCCAGCTCACGTCGGTTCCCTGTTGCGTCATGTGGACTAGTCGCTCTCTTCAGTGCGGTGCTCGGCGGACCCGCGTCCGTCGGCGGCGTCATCGGCGCCGTCCGGGGTCGCGAGCGCCACGTCGTCTTCGTCTCCGGTCAACTCGGCCTCGCTGCGGACCGCTTCGTCGGCCGCGGGCGCGCGGCCCGCGGTGGCGAAGGCGGCCAGGCCCGCGAAGGACTCCTCGGGCGGGACCGCGGGGAACGCGGCGCCCTGGGTGCGGGCGGTGCGTTCCTCCGGCTGCTCCTCCTCGCGGCGCCGGCTGCGCCGCCGGGGCAGTCCGCCCGGGGTGGTGTCCTGGATCTCGCCGGACTCCGGCTGAGTGACGGTTTCGACGGCGACCGGGCCGTGCGCCTGCACCGGGGACGCGGCGGCGGGGGCGGCCGTCGCGGGGACCGGGGCGGCGGAGGCCGCGGGCAGCGGGCTGAAGTACTTGTGCGGGACCACGACGACCACCGAGGTGCCGAGCCAGGGCGAGTCCGCGAAGGTGACCCGGATGCCGTAGCGGCGGGCGAGGATGCCGACGACCCGCAGGCCGATGTTGGCGTCCTCGGAGATGCCGCCGAGACCGGGTCCGGCCGCGGTGCCGGCCAGCGAGTGCTCGGCCTCGCGCTTCTTCTCCTCGCTCAGACCCTTGCCGGAGTCCTGGATCTCGATACCGACGCCGTTGGGCACCTCCTTGCCGGAGACGACGACCGGTTCGGTGGGCGGCGAGTAGCGGGCCGCGTTGTCCAGGAGGTGGGAGAAGATCAGCGTGAGGTGGTCCACCAGACCGCCGTCGACGCCGAGTTCGGGCAGGTGCCTGACCTCCACGCGGTGGAAGTCCTTGATCCGGCCGATGCCGCCGCGGACCACGCTGAGCAGTCGCTGGGGCTCCTGCCACTGCCGGCCCGGGCGGTCCGAGCCGCCGAGCACACCGATGCTCGCGGCGAGCGAGTCGGCGGGGCCGAGTTCCTGGTCGAGCTCCATGAGACCGCGGGCCACGGCGGGCAGCCGGCCGTGTTCGCCCTGCATCTCGTGCAGGCGGCCGCGCAGTTTGCTGGTGAGGACGTGGATGCGGTTGCCGATGCTGATCACGGCCTGTTCGGCGGAGGTCGAGCGGTTGAACTCCTCCTCCACGCTGATCAGGGAGGTGCGCAGGATCCGGCGCAGGTCGGCCTGGAGGTCCTTGTCGACCTTGGCGCACTGGTCGGTCGCCGGCAGCAGGTCGTCGATGGCGTCGCCCTCGCGCAGCCGCTTCAGCGCGTCGGGCAACTGCTCGTCGGCGAGCCGGGAGATCGCGCTGCGCTGGTGGGTGACCTGCTCCTGCCAGACCTCGGCCTGCTCGGCGAGCTGCGCCTCGGCGGCCTTCACCTGTTCGGTGAGCCGTTCCTCGTAGGCCCGCGCCTGGTCGGCCAGCTGGGCGTCGTAGTGGGCGGTCCGCTCGCCGAGGCGGGACTCGAAGGCGGACGCCTGCTCTCCGAGCTGGGCGTCGAACGCGGCCGACTGCTCGTTGAGCCGGCTCTCCAGCGTGGCGCGCTCGGCCGCGAACTTCCGTTCCAGGCCCGAGACATGCTGCTGCCACTGCTGGGAGTGCTCGGCCTGCGAGCTGCGGAACGACCCTTCGGCGCTGCGCAGCTGGCGCTGCGAGCGGATCAGCAGTCGTACGCACACGAAGCTGGCCGCGGTGGCCGCGGCGCCTGCGACGGCCGCGGTTATTCGCTCGGAGCTCATGAACGTGGCGGCGACCGTCCCTCCCCCTAAGGCAAGTGGCATCAACCACCAGCTGTACCAGGCGACAGGGGCCCGCGCCGCCGGCGGCGGAGTGGCGAGTTCCATCTGCATCCTTCGAAGCAACACAATCGAACAACAGCGAACAGGGGCAGTGTGCGAAGGCCGCACTCACGAGCACGCACGGCGGGACGGAACCCCGGTGGTTGCGGCTGTGAC